>JANXTD010000007.1 GCA_025352585.1 Fimbriiglobus sp. | reverse complement strand
CCGGCGACCTGCATGGCGAGTTCGCGGGTCGGGCACATGACGACCGCGATCGGGCCTTTCAACTTGTGCGGCCGCCAGCGGTTCATGAACGGCAGCAAGAACGCGGCGGTCTTGCCGGTGCCGGTCTGGGCCTGGCCGATGACATCCTGGCCGCGCATCGCGACGGGGATCACGGCGGCCTGGACGGGGGTGGCGTGGGTGTAGCCGGCCTGGCGGATGGCGTCCATCAGCGGGCGGTTGAGCTTCATGTCGGCGTAGAGCGTCAGCGGCTCGTCGTCGGCGGGAGACATCTCGGCGATGGGGGCTTCCGGCGCGTCGTCGGTGTCGGAACTCTCGTCCCCACTCGGGGCGTCCGCGTCGTCGTCGGCGGGGAAGCCGAGGGTGTCGTCGTCGTGGTCAGCGTTGGGAGGAATAGCCTCGGACTCCATAATGTCTCAAATCTTGGCCAGGGTGTGCATTAGCCTCAACAGTTGATATAAGGGGAGCCGGCCGCGAAGTCCAGCCCCTCGGCCTCACAAACCCAAGAGTCCCGGACGGACCGGCGACGGCCCCCGCGGCGCAACCCCTTGCCCATCAACGCCGGCCGCAAATTTCAGGGCGACAGTCGTTTCGGGTCGAGTCAGTTGCTGTTAGGATGGAGCTGTTTTGACAGACGAGTTGGTCGGCTGCGTGCTCCTCGGCCAACCCTGGGCGAACCGATTACGAAAGATTCCGTGCCGGTGACGCCATCTCTCTATAGATCGACGCTGGAGCCGGACCGCATGAGGTTGCAACCATTGGCGAATGAACCTCAGCCTGAGCCACCCCCGGACCCGGAAATGACCCTCGCTTCGGCGGGCCAGGCCGCACTCGACGGCTCGCCCGAGTGGTGGGGGGCCGGGGCGACCCGGACGCTCGAGCGCGGCGGTCCGGCCGACGACTTCGACGCGACCCCGCCGGTGGCCGACCCGCCCGCCGCGCTCGACCCGGCGGGGCGGTACGTCATCCGCGGGGAGATCGGCCGGGGCGGCATGGGGGCCGTCCACGCGGGGTGGGACCGCCAGCTCCAGCGCGATACGGCGGTGAAAATCTTGCTGCGCGAGCACGTCGGGCGGCCCGAGGTCGTCCGCCGCTTCCTGGACGAGGCCCGCATCACCGGCCGGCTGTCGCACCCCGGCGTCGTCGCGGTCCACGAGTTCGGCTGGTCGCCCGACGGCCGGCCGTACTTCGTCATGAACCTGGTCCGCGGCCAGACGCTCGCGCAGCTGCTCAAGGGCCGCGCGGACGCGGCGTCCGACCTGCCGAAGTTCCTGGCGATCTTCCTGCAAGTCTGCCAGGCCGTCGCCCACGCCCACAGCCAAGGGGTCATCCACCGCGACCTCAAGCCGGCGAACGTCATGGTCGGGGCGTTCGGCACGGTCAAGGTCATGGACTGGGGGCTGGCCAAGGTCATCGGCGAGGCCGGCCCGGAAGCCGACGGTGAGTGCTCGCCCGTCGCCCCGACCGAGGTGGGCGACCCGGCCGCGACCCTGGCCGGCACGGTATTCGGGACGCCGGCCTACCTCGCGCCGGAGCAGGCCCGCGGCGAGACCGACCGCATCGACCAGCGGGCCGACGTGTTCGGGCTGGGCAGTATCCTGTGCGAAATCCTCACCGGCCAGCCGCCCTACGCCGGGGCCGACGGCCGGGAGACGTACCGCCGGGCCGCCGCGGCCGAGACCGCCGCGGCCGTCGCCCGCCTCGACGCCTGCCGCGCGCCGCTGGACCCGGTCGTCCTGGCGAAGTGGTGCCTCTCGGCCGACCCGCGCGACCGGCCGGCCGACGCCGCGGGCGTCGTCGAGGTGATGACGGCCCACTTCCAGGGCGACCGGCGGCGGGCCGAGCGCGACCTCGTGCAGTTCTTCGACCTGTCGCTCGACCTGTTCTGCATCGCCGGGACCGACGGCTACTTCCGCCGCGTCAACGGCAACTTCCAGCGGCTGCTCGGCTACACCGACGAGGAGATGACCTCGCGGCCGTTCCTCGACTTCGTCCACCCCGACGACCGCGGCAAGACCGACGGCCAGAGCGATCAACTCTCCGTCGGCGAGCCGTGCGTCCAGTTCGTCAACCGCTACCGCCACGCCGACGGCCACTACCTCTGGTTCGAGTGGAGCGCCCAGGCCGTGCCCGAGGAGCGGGCCACCTACGCCGTCGCGCGCGATGTCACGAGCCGGGTGACCCAGGAGGAGGCCCACCGCCGCGCCGAGCTGGCGCGGTTCCACCTGGCGGCCGTCGTCAACTCCGCCGACCTGGCCATCTACAGCGCCGCGCTCGACGGCACCGTCGTGAGTTGGAACCCCGGCGCGGAGCGGCTGTACGGCTACCGCGCGGACGAGATCGTCGGCCAGCCCCTGTCGCGGCTGTTCCCCCCCGGCCACGAGGCGCAGGAGTCGGAGACCCTGGAGCGACTGAGGTGCGGCGGGCGGGTCGAGCACTTCGAGACGACCCGCCTGCACCGGGACGGCACCGCGGTCCCGGTCTCGCTCACCGTGTCGTGCGTGCGCGACGAGGCCGGGGCCGTCGTCGGCACCTCGCGGGTCGCCCGCGACATCGGCCCGAGGGCTGAGGGCCTGGCGAGCGGGGGACGACAGTCCCCCGAGTGACCTTCCACCGCGGGAAGTTTTCGTCGTCTGAGGGATTCACTCGGGGGACTGTCGTCCCGTGCTCGACGGGAGTCACGACAGCAACATCTCTAAATCTTCGCGCTTCAGGTCGGCGATGAGCCGGCCGTCGCCGCCGAGGATCGCGTCGGCGAGTTCGCGCTTGCTCGCCTGCAACGCCAGCACCTTCTCCTCCACCGTGTCCCGCGCGATCAGCCGGTAGGCGAATACCGGCTTCGTCTGGCCGATGCGGTGGCTGCGGTCGATCGCCTGGGCCTCGACCGCCGGGTTCCACCACGGGTCCAGCAGGAACACGTACTCCGCCGCCGTCAGGTTCAAGCCGACGCCGCCGGCTTTGAGGCTCACCAAGAACAGCCGGCAGTCGGGGTCCGTTTGAAAGCGCTCGACGCGGGCGGCCCGGTCGCGAGTGCGGCCGTCGAGGTACTCGTAGGGCACGCCCAGCTTGTCGAGCCGGTCGCGGACGATCGCCAGCAGCGACGTGAACTGCGAAAACACCAGCGCCTTGCGGCCGCCCTCGGCCAGTTCCTGCAACTGCGGCAACAGCACGTCGAGTTTCGCGCTGCCCTCGGGCGCACGCTTCTTGTCGATCAGGCCGGGGTGGCACGCCGCCTGACGCAACCGCAACAGCGCCTCGATGACGAGGATTTTGGACTTCGCCAGCCCCGCCGCCTCGACGTGGCCCAAGAGCGAGTCGCGGTAGTGGTCGCGCAACTCGTCGTACTGCTTACGCTGCGACGGCCCCAGGTCGCAATAGACCGTCTGCTCCGTCTTCTGCGGCAAGTCCTTGGCCACTTGGTCCTTCGTCCGCCGCAGGATGAACGGCTTCAGGGCGTGGGCCAACACCTGGCGCGCCTCCGGGTCGGGGTTGCTCAGGGCCGCGCCGCTGAACAGCGCCACGCGGCCGAGCATGCCGGGGTTCAGGAAGTCGAACAACGTCCACAGTTCGCCCAGGTGGTTCTCGATCGGCGTGCCGCTCATGGCGAGCCGGTGGTCGGCCCTGACGAGCCGCACCGCCTTGGCCGTCTCGGTCGTCGAGTTCTTGGCCGCCTGCGACTCGTCCAAAATGCAGGTGTCGAAGGTCAGGCCCGTGAACGCCTCGGCGTCGTTGCGCAGGGTGCCGTAGGTCGTCAACACGAGGTCGTGGCCTTTGAAGCTGGCCCCCGTGCGGTCGCGGCCGGTGCCGGTGTGGTCGAGCACCTTGAGCTTCGGGGCGAACTTGGCCGCCTCGCTCTTCCAGTTGAAGATCAGCGACCGCGGCACGACCACCAGCGACGGCTTGGCCTTCTTGCCGGTCGGCAGGCCGGCCAGGTGGGCGAGCACTTGCACCGTCTTACCGAGGCCCATGTCGTCGGCCAGGCAGCCGCCGAAGCCGAACTGCCTCAGGAAGCTCAGCCAGCCGAGGCCCTCGCGCTGGTACTCGCGCAACTCGCCGACGAACCCCGCCGGGGGGTCGATCGCGTCGACCCCCCGGAACTTGCGCAACTCGTCGCGGGCCCGGCCGAATTGCGCGTCGAAGGTCACCTCCGGCCGCGACGCCAGCAGCGCGTCGAGCACCCCGGCTTGCGCCCGCGAGAAGCGTACCGCGTCGCCCTCGACGGTGCCCATCTGCGCGATCAGCCCGTGCTTCTTGAGCCACTCGTCGGGCAACATGCCGAGGCTGCCGTCGTCGAGCACGACGCTCGAATCGCCCCGCCGCAGGGCTTCGAGCAGCTTCGGGAAGGCGACCGCGTGGCCGTCGAAGTCGGCCGTGCCGCTGAGGTCGAACCAGTCCTGCCCCGACTTCACGTTGAACTCGAACTTGCCGGCCTGGCGGTACAGGCTGCCGTCGGCTTCGACCCGCCAGCCGGCGGCGACCAACACGCGCACCATCCCCGGCAACTGCGACGGCTTGAATTCCAGCTCCGGGCCGCCCTGCCCGGGCCGCGCCCCGAGGCGGGTCAACTCGGCCTCCGCCGCGCGCTCCGCCGCAAGGTCGCGCAACAGCAGCTTACGGCCGTCGGGCTGGTAGACCCCGCGGGTCGCCGGCTTGGAGGGGACGGCCACGCCGCCGTAGTCGAACGAAAGCTCGGCGTGGAGCATCGGCGGGCCTTGGCCCGGCTTCGACGCCTTGACCGCGAGTCGCGGCTGCGGGACGCCGACCTCCTCGGTGACGCGCAGCGCCTCGGGCAGGTCGAGCCGCGGCAGGCGGGGCATCTTGACCAACTCGCCGATCAGGTCGTCGGCCTTGGCCGCCGGCACCGCGATCGAGCCGACGCGCCGCAGGGTCGGCACCCACGAGAACGCGCCGCCGTCGTCGAAGCGGCCGAAGCGGTCGCCCCAGACGACGATCCCCGGCAAGATCAGCGACGGCCCCGACAGCGGCATCGACTCCTCGCCGCGCCGCAGGCTCCCCGCCACGATCCACTGCACCCCCGCCGCCGTCACGCCGACAGCCAGCTCCCACGCCGGGTCGAGGTCGGCGACGGCGTCCTCGAGCGCGAACGGCGGGTTGGCGTCGCGGCGGATCCGCACCCGGCCGGTGCGCGCGAGCAGCGGCAGGACAGCCTCGAGCAGCGGCCCGTCGAGGCGGTAGCGGGCCGCCCCGGAGCCGTAGTAGCGCGACGCGGAGTAGCCGTAGCTGTCGCCGCGCTCGGCCCCGCCCATGATGGCCAGGAGTTGCCGGTCGGCGGGGTCGGCGGCCGCGTCGGTGTCGGCCGCCGAGAGGTACTGCGCCTTGGCCTTGCCCCACTCGCCGACGCGCTTGCGGTCGCGGAAGTTGACCTCCAGGACGAGCTTCTTCGCCGCCGCGCTGCCCGGCACGTCGAGGACGTACAGCAGTTCGCGGTCGGCCCCCATGCCACCCGCGGCGGCCGGGTGGGCCTCCCGGCGGAGTGCGGCGAGTTGCTCCTGCCACGTCTCCGGCCGCGGGGCGGCCCGCAAACTCGTCGGCGCGGCGGGCGGGCGCGGTTGCCGCGAGCGGTCGTACTCGTCCTCGTCGAATTCGTACTCGTCGAGGACCAGGCGCAGCGGGCCGGACGAGGCGGCCCCCGAGGCGAAGCCGCGGGCCTCGGCGGCCAGGACCGTGGCCCAGATGTGCTTGCACGCCGCCCCGTACTCGAAGCCGTACGGGCAACTGCACGAGGCGTGGATCTCGCGGCCCTCGATCCGCAACTCGACATCGTAGCGGGCCGAGCCGCGGACCGTGGCGACGCACACCGCCGCGCCGAGCGTGACGACGTTGACGGCCCCCGCGCGGTAGTAGGCCCGGCCGCGGTCGCGGATCGTTTCGCCCACGGCGGCGGCGAGGGAGGTGCTCAGTGTCATGACGCGATTCTAGCGGAACCGGCCGCGCCGCGAGGCCTGCGGTCGCTGAAAACAGCCACGATTGCGTCGCGGGGAGACCCGCCAGTCCCCATCAGTGAGATTCGCAAGAATCCGAATTTTGCCCTTGCATTTCGGGCCGCGCATCCGTCAAATGATGTCTAGGGAGTCCGGCCCAGCGGACCCCCCGCGTGCCGGCCCCCAGCCCGGCGGTTCCCCGACCCCACAGCGAGGCGAATCATGGCCGAAAGCCAACAGCACAAACTCGACCGCGTCCGCCCGCCGCGGGTGCAAATCACCTACGACGTCGAGACGAACGGCGCGATGGAGAAGAAGGAGTTGCCGTTCGTCGTCGGCGTCATGGCGGAACTCTCCGGCCACCGCGACAAGGAACTCGGCAGGCTCACGGACCGCAAGTTCGAGCAGATCGACCGCGACAACTTCGACGCCAAGCTCGCCAACGCCGCCCCGACGCTGAGCCTGACCGTCGACAACACGCTGTCCGGCGACGGCTCCCGCATGAAGGCGTCGCTGGCGTTCAAGTCGATGGACGACTTCGCCCCCGCGGCCGTGGCCCGGCAAATCCCCGCGCTCAAAGAACTCCTCGAGATGCGCGGCCGGCTCGACCAAATCCTGTCGAGCCTCCAGACGAACACCCAACTCGACGACATCCTGCAAGAGGTCCTCGCCAGCACCGACAAGGTGCAGAAGTTGGCCGCCGAGATGGGCATCGCCTCGACCCCCCCGACCCCCCCCGAGGGCAAGTAAGCCATGGCCGAGACCCTCACCGCCGCGGGCCAAGCCGCCGGCGCGACGACGACCGAGTCCTCGGTTAGCCTGCTCGACCAGGTTCTGGCGACGACCAAGCCGAAGGACGACGCGCAGAAGGCCCGCAACAAGGAGTTCATCGAGGCGCTCGTGCGCTCCGCGATGGAGGCCCAGCCCGGCAGCGTGATTTCCGGCGACGTGGAGCGGACCATCCAGGCCTGGAAGGCCGAGATCGACCGCAAGCTCTCCGCGCAACTCAACGAGGTGCTGCACGACCCCGAGTTCCAGAAGCTCGAAGGGACGTGGCGCGGCCTGAAGTACCTCGTCAACGAAAGCGAGACCGGCCAGACGCTCAAGCTCAAGGTGCTCAACGTCTCGAAGAAGACGCTGGCGAAGGACTTCGAGCGGGCCACCGAGTTCGACCAGAGTACGCTGTTCAAGAAGGTCTACGAGGCGGAGTACGGCCAGATCGGCGGCCAGCCCTTCGGCATGCTGCTGGGCGACTACAACTTCGACGGCAAGTCGGCCGCCGACGTGTCGCTGCTGCAGAGCCTGTCGGGCGTCGCCGCCTCGGCGCACGCGCCGTTCATCTCCGCGGCCGGCGCGGAGATGTTCAGCCTCGAGTCGTTCGCGGACATCAACGCCCCGCGCGACCTGGCGAAGATCTTCGAGGGGGTCGATTACGCCGCGTGGAAGAGCTTCCGCGAGACCGAAGACTCACGCTACGTCACGCTGACGATGCCGCGCGTGCTGGGCCGGCTGCCCTACGGCCAGGGGGCGACGGACAAGGCGGTCGAGGAGTTCAACTACAACGAGGCGATCGACGGGACCGACCACAACAAGTACCTGTGGATGAACTCGGCCTGGGCGCTGGCGGCCCGCATGACTAACGCGTTCTCGATGGACGGCTGGTTCATGCGCAGCCGGGGTGTGGAGGGCGGCGGCCAGGTGATGAACCTGCCGCTGCACGTCTTCAACGACGCCGGCGGCAAGACGGCCAAGTGCCCGACCGAGTCCCTGATCCCCGACCGCCGCGAGGCGGAGCTGAGCGGCCTCGGATTCCTGCCGCTGCTGCACTACAAGGACACCGACAAGGCCGTGTTCATCGGCAGCCAGTCGTCGCAGAAGCCCAAGACGTACTTCGACCCCGGCGCGAACGCCAACGCGGAACTCTCGACGAAGCTCAACTACATGCTCTGCGTGTCGCGCTTCGCCCACTACTTGAAGGTGATGGCGCGCGACAAGGTCGGGGCGTTCGCCGAGCGCGACTCGATGGAGGGCTGGCTCAACAGTTGGATCCAGAATTACATCCACCCCAGCCCGTCGATGGCCTCGCCGGAGGCGTTGGCCTCCCGCCCCTTGGCCGACGCGTCGATCTCCGTGACCGAGATCAAGGGCAAGCCCGGCTACTACCAGGCGGTCGCGCACCTGCGGCCGCACTTCCAACTCGAAGGCCTGGCGACCTCGATGCGACTCGTCGCCGAGTTGCCGCAGAAGAAGTAACCCCCGCGGCCGCCTCTCCGTAGGGCGGGGTCGGCCGGCTCGACGTGGCGGCGCGAACGGTTCTCACTTAGGTACCACTCGGCCGGGGGTGTCCCCGGACCGTTGGATACGCGGACGTTTCGGCGAATTCTCTCACACAGGAGTCGATCATGGCGTTAGACGCACACTTGGACCTGACGAAGGGCGGCAAGGGCAAGATTGATGGCGAGTCGAAGAATATGGGGTTTGAAAAGTGCATCCAACTCGTCTCGTGGAGCTGGGGCGTCTCGAACCAAGGCTCGAACGTGATCGGCGGCGGCGGCGGCGGCGGTAAGGCCAGCTTCCAGGACTTCCACTTCACCCAGCAGATGTCCAAGGCCTCGCCGACGATCGTGCTGTTCTGCGCGACCGGCCAAGCCATCGACGAGGCCACTCTGACCCTCCGCAAGGCCGGCGACAACAGCAAGCAACTGATCTTCCTGACGGTCAAGT
>JANXTD010000958.1 GCA_025352585.1 Fimbriiglobus sp. | reverse complement strand
GTGCAGCCCCGGCGTCCCGGCCTTGTCGGTCGTGTTGACGCGGGCGGTCGCCACGTCGGCCCAGTGGCCGCACTTCGCCTCGACGAGTGCCACGAATTCGGCCCAGTCGAAGTTGCCCGACGCCGCGACGACAACGTTACCCGGCGAGTAGCGGCGCTCGAAGTAGGCGTGCATCTGGTCGCGGGTCAGGGCGGCGATGCTCTCGGTCGTGCCGAGGATCGAGTTGCCCAGCGGGTGCGTGCCGAAGTAGATTTGCTTGGCGTGGTCCCAGGCCATCGAGCCGGGGTTGTCCTCGTACATCTTGATCTCTTCGAGGATCACCTGCTTCTCGGTCGTGAAGTCCTCGTCGCGCAAGCTCGGCCTCAAGATGTCAGCCAGGATGTCAATGCCCTTGGCCAGATACTCTGGCAGTAGCGAGGCGTAGTAAACGGTAGTTTCTTCGCTGGTGTAGGCGTTGTAGTTCGCGCCGATGCGGTCGAAGTCGAGGTTCACTTCCAGCGCCGTCCGGCGGGGCGTGCCCTTGAACATCATGTGCTCGAGGA
This sequence comes from Fimbriiglobus sp., assembly GCA_025352585.1. GTDB lineage: Bacteria > Planctomycetota > Planctomycetia > Gemmatales > Gemmataceae > Fimbriiglobus. The sequence continues at coordinate 1,512 of JANXTD010000958.1, read as the reverse complement.
AGTGCGACACGCCGGACTCGGGGCCGACCTCGTCACGCGCCCCGGTGACGACGAAGAAGCCGCACGACGCGGAGCGCGCGGTCGGCAGTGTCTCGCCGATCAGTTGTAGGCCGTTGGGCAAGGTGCGCGTGTGGAAAGGCATTGGGGTTGTCCTCGGTAGATTTCGGCTCCGCCGCGGGCGGGTCTCGTTGGGTTTGTTAGCCGGACGCGCGAGCGACGGGAGCAAACCCGTGGCGACGACGCCGGTGGGAAAAGGCGGAGCCGTCACCACCCCATCGACATTGCCGTTACGGGTTTGCTCCCGTCGCTCGCGCGTCCGGCTAACAAGAGTCGCCTGCGGCGGAGCACCGGATTATACGGGCACAGTCAGCGCCTTCGGCCCCAGCGTCACGACGGTCGGGTTCACGACCGGGTACCGGTCGAGGTACTTCAGGATCGCCGCCTCGTCGACGCCGTTGACGGCCGCCTGCGTCTCGTCGAGCGTGCGGACGCGGCCGAGGTAGAACCAGTCGCTCGCCATCGCGCTGGCCCGCGCCCCGGTCGATTCCTGCTGCATCACCAGCGCCGTCTTGAGGCTCGCCTTGAGCCGGTCGAGTTCCTCGACCGTGACGCCCTCGCGCAGCCGCTTCAACTCGGCGACGAGCACGTCGAGCGTTTCTTGGGCGCGGTCGGTGCGGGTGCCGGCGTAGCACACCACCGCGGCGCGGTCCTTGACCGTGTCGTGGCTGGCGTAGACCGAGTAGCACAGGCCGCGCTTCTCGCGGATCTCGGTGAACAGCCGCGAACTCATGCCGCCGGACAGCACCCCCACGGCCCCCCGCGCGGCGTAGTAGTCGGGGTCGGTGAACGGGGCGCTCGGGATCGCCAGCGCGATTTGGGTTTGTTGCGTGTCGCGCGTCAGGTGGATCGACTCGCGGGTGTGCGGCTCCGCAGTCAACGGCGTCGAGGGGCGGCCCGGCCAGTCGCCGAAGAGTTCGCCGACCTGCTCGCGCAGGGCGTCAAAATCGACCGCCCCGGCGACCGACAGGATCGCGCCGTTGGCGTGGACGTTGGCGGCGTAGTAGGCCCGCACGTCCTCGATCGTGAGCGCCTTGATCTGCTCGGCGACGCCGTAGCGGTTGCGGTTGAACGGCGACGGGTAGTAGCGCTTCTTCAACTCCAACATCACGAGGTCTTGCGGCGAGTCCTCCAGCCCCAAGATGTCTTCGGTGAGCAGTTCCTGGACCGGCTCGAGTTCGTCGGCGGGGAGGTGCGGCCGGCGCAGGATGTCGGCGTAGAGCTTGAGCGCCGCGGGGACGTTGCGACCCAGCGTACCCGCAGCCATGACGAGGTTGAACGGGCCGATGCTCTCGTTGCGGTCGGTGCCGAGGTTGTCGAGCGCGGTCATCAACTCCTGGCTGCCGTGGCCGCCCGCGCCGCGGGTCAGCAGTTCGGCCAGCACCGACGCCAGGCCGAGTTGCGTCGGCGACTCGCGGGTGAAGCCGGCCGGCACCAGGAAGGCGAAGGTCGCGG
>JANXTD010000955.1 GCA_025352585.1 Fimbriiglobus sp. | reverse complement strand
CGCCCTCACGGCCCGCGGGACCGCCTCGGTCGTCGGCCTGCCGATCACGCTCAGCGTGACCGTCGGCGTGCGGATGAACACGACCGGCGGCGCGGTCCGCGAGGCCATCCAGGTGCCGACCGCCGACGGCGACCTGGTCAGCGTGGCGATCCAGTTCGCGGCGACCGACCCGGCAGTTCGTCGGCGAGCAACTCACCTTCGGCATCCCGGACGTCTTCTCGGTCAGCGGCGACCTGACGGTCACGCCCGGCAAATTGAAGACCGACGCGACGGTCCTTTCGGTCGCCAACCCGGCGCTGTCCGTCTCCGTCGAGGGGGGCGACGCCCTCCAGATCGGTGCCCCGGCCGGCACGAGCGCCACCTTCTCGCTCGGCGGGATCGACCCGGCGACGGGGAAGGCGAACGGCTTCAAGCTGCTGAGCTTCGAGGTGGGCGGGTTCGCCTTCCCCCCGGCCAAGTCCAAGTCGGGCGGCGGCGCGGGCGGCGCGGCCCAGCCTCCGCCGGTCGCCGCGCCGACGAAGAAGGCGACCACGCTCGGGCCGCTGACGGTCACCGGGGCGAAGGTCACGGTCAACAAGTTCAGCCTCGGCCGCGCCGATGACGCCGGCTTCTACCCCGTCACCGTCGATGTCGGCGTGAGCGCCGACCAGGCGAAGTTGAGCGTCGGCAAGGGCGTCACGGCGACGGCGAGCGACTTCAAGGGGAACTTCGCCTTCGTCCTGCCGGTCAGCAAGTCGGCCCCGTTCCTCGGCGCGCCGGTCCCCGGCAGTTCGTGGAGCCTCAAGGCGGGCCGGTTCGACGTGAACGTCGGCCCGGTCACCCTGTTCGCCACGAACATCGACGTCCACCCGAACGCGGGGCCGACGGAGAACCTGATCCACTTCGGCAGCGTCGGGGCCAAGCTCGACACCGCCTCGCTGCGGATCGCCGGGGCCGCCCGCAACTTCGACCTGCGCGGCGACGGCAGCCTCTTCGCCGAGTCGAATTTCGGCGTGACCTTGCAGTTCGGGGCGACCCAGATGGCCCCCGGCCTGCCGGCCTACCTCTCCCCCGCGGGCGTCGCCGCGGACGTCTCCGTGACGTGGGCCGACCTGAACAACCGGCCCGCGGACTTCCTCCTGACGGTCAACCGGTTCAACGCGCAGGTCGCCATCGGGCCGAACACCTTCGCCGTCGGCGTGACGGGCCTCGTGCTGGACGGCCAGAAGCTGGCCGCCGGCCAGTTCCCCCTCGTCAGCGTCACCAGCGTCCAAGGGCAACTCCGCGGCAACCTCTTCGGCTCCGACGTGGAGGCGGCGTTCTTCGGCGGCCTCGTGCGCACCGACCCGAACGGCGCGCCGATCGCGGACGGCGACACCACCACGCCCGTCGGCGAGAGTATTTTCTACGCGGGCATCCAGGGCAAGTTGGCGATCCCGAGCCTGTTCTCCGCCGAACTGCGCCTCGGCTTCAGCGACCAGGGGCCGCTGAACATCTACCTCGAGGCGAGCACGCCCGGCGGCATCCCGCTCGCCGACACGACGCTCGTGGTCAACAACTTCCGCGGCTCGATCGTCTTCGACGCCCCGCCGCTGCCCGCGATCTCGGACCCGCGCCAGCTCGCCAGCCCGGCCTTCGCCACGCAGGAGTCGCTCACCTTCGACCAGTGGCTCGCGCTGCTCCGCAAGCAAGTCCTGCGCAAGGCCGCGCGGGCGTCCGGCTACCTCTTCGACCTGGCACCGGCGACCGCCCCGACGCTCGCCGACGGCCCGGCGTCCGCGGCGCTCGTCCGCGACTTCCTCGCCAACGGCGTCAACCTCGCGCTCGACCCGTCGGTCCCGGTCGCCACGGTGGCGGTCCTGAAGGCCGGCGGCCAGTGGCGCGTCCGCCAAGGCTCGGCGACCTACCTCGTGGAGAAGGTCGGCGGCGCGTTCGCCGTCAGCCGCGTCCTGCTCACCCTCCCGACCTCGGCCGGCACCGCCCTCGACAGCGGGTCGGTCGATCAGTCGGTCCTCGACGCCTTCGCCGCCGCGGGCTTCCCGGCCTCAACCGCGACCGTCACGACCGTCGCGGCCGGGGGGAAGTGGCTGCTGACCTACGGCGGCGTCCCGTACGACGTGACGGCCCGCGGCACGGTCCTCGCCGTGTCCGCGCACGGTGGCATGGACCAGTTGACGCAAAGCGTGGTGCGGATCGAGGCCGGGGCCAACGTGTACGACTCGATCATCCCGAAGGAACTGTTCAACGTCAAGGCTGACATCATTATCACGACCGACGGAAAGTTCGTGCTGAAGGGCCAGCTCGACCTGCTCGGCGGCGTCGTGAAGGCCAACGCGACCTTCTACGCCGACCTCAGCCAGGTCGTGGCCGGCAGCAGCGCGACGCTGG
>JANXTD010000944.1 GCA_025352585.1 Fimbriiglobus sp. | reverse complement strand
GTCTGCTCGGGGCGGTACGGCAGCAGCCGGCGGATGTGGCCGAGGCTGGCCTTCAGCGTCTCTTGCAGGTAGATGAGCAAGCCGCCGGCCGCGACGAGCGCGAGTTGGCCGTCGTTGAAGCCGAAGCCGGAGAGCGTCGCCACGTTGAAGTGCGTCCGCAAGGCGGCGTTCGCCGTCGCTGGCTCGAAGTTCCACGCCGGCCGCGACACCAGCGACCGTGGCGGGTTCGGCCCCAGAATCGGCGTCACGACCGCGACGGCGTCCTCGGCCAGCAGGCACTCGACGACGCCCAGCCGGGCGAGTTCGTCGGGCAGCACCTTTTCGGGGAGATCGACGGCGTAAAAGGCCCCCGTCGAGAGGTCGATCCACGACAGGCCGACGCACCCGGCCTTGGTGCGCACGACCGCGGCGAGGTGGTTCGGCCGGCGCGGGTCGAGCAGCTCGTCCTCGGTGACCGTCCCCGGCGTGACGACGCGGTTGACCTCGCGGCGGATGATCTTCTTGCCCGCGCTGGCCTCCTCCATCTGCTCGCACACGGCGACGCGGTGGCCGCCCTTGAGCAAGACGTTGAGGTAGTGTTCGAGCTTGTGGACGGGGAAGCCGGCCATCGGGATGAGGTTGTCGCGCTTGGTGAGCGTGATGCCGAGCACGCGGTGGCCGAGTTCGGCGTCGTCCTGGAAGAGTTCGTAGAAGTCGCCGTTGCGGAACAGCACCAACATGCCGGGGTGCTGGGCCTTGGCCTCGGCGTACTGAGACATCATCGGCGTCATGCGGCCGGCCAATCCGTGGGTGGCGGGGACTCGTTACGAGGCGGTGCGGACCTTGGCCATCGTCATGTGGTTGCCGCGGCCGTGGTACTCGACGGTCGTCATAAACTTGCGGATGAGCAGTAGCCCGCGGCCGCAGGGGCGTTCGAGGTTTTCGGGGGAGCAGGGGTCGGGGACGCTCGCGGGGTCGAAGCCGCCGCCCTCGTCGGCGATGTGGGCCTCGAAGCGGTCGGGGGTGATGACGTAGCGCAATCGCACGCACTTCGCGGGGTCGAGGCGGTTGCCGTGCTTGACGGCGTTGACGAGCGCCTCTTCGAGCGCGATCTTGATGTAGAACTGGTCGCGGTCCGGGAAGGCGAACGGGGCCAACGCCTGCTCGATCTCGCGCTGGACCCGCCGCACCGCGGGCCAGTCGCTGGCGAAGCAGACCTCGGCGACGGCATCAGGGACTTCGGGATCGGGCATGGCGGCCACCGCGGGGTCTCGGCGGGCCGTCAGAAGGCGTTCAACCCGGTCTGCTCGTCCTTGACGATCTTGAGCATCTTGTCGAGCTTGGTCAGCTCGAAGATCTCCATGATCGTCTTCGAGATGCCGCACAGAATCAGCTTGCCGCCGCCCGTGGCGAGCCGCTGGTGCAGGCGGATCAGCTTGCCCAGGGCCGCACTCGACAGGAACTCGACGGTCGAGAAGTCGAGCAGTAACTTCTTGCGGCCGAGTTCGTCCACGAGCTTGAACAGGTCGTCGCCGATGTGCTGGATCGCCTGCTCTTCGAGGATCTTCTTGTCGGTGAACTTGACGACGGTGACGTCGCCGATGTCCTCGAAGGTGATGCGGGGGCGGCGGGTCGTTGACATGGCGAGGGTCCTCGGCGGGGCGGCGAGCGGGGCGGCGGGCGGTTCGGTCGGCCCCGAAGCCTTCCCGGAATTGTCATCCCCGCCCGGCGAGTGTCAAGCCGGCGCGGCGGATTTCGCGGCGGAAATCCCCCGCCCGCCGGGTTAACCGGCAGCCCTCAGGGCACCGTCGGCAGCGCGATCGCCCGGCCGCCGGGCACCGCGGGTTGCCCCGCGTACTCCGGCTCCAGCGCGTCCAGCTCCGCGACCAACTCGTCGCCGAAGTACCAGCGGATGTCGTCGCGCGACGCCCGGTAGATCGTCGGCCCCGGCCCCTGGCAGACGAGTTCGTCCTCCAGGTCGAACTCGTAGGCGGGGCACAGCACCCCCTTGTCGAACGACGCCGGGAAGAGCAGGCAGACCATCGGCTTGATGGTGTGGACGTCGAGGCCGCGCTCCAGCGCGAAGCGGTGGATGCGGCAGCCGCGGCCGGCGGGGTCGAGGAACACGCAGGCCCACTCGTTGTGCTCCGACCGGCCCGCCGGCAACTCGACGACTTGCGTGCGCGTGTACTGGCCGCCGGGGTACTCCGGCTCGTCGAGCGTGCCGAAGTCCTCGGGGTCTTCGCGGAACCACTCCGCCCGCGGCACGCCCAGGTAAGCTTCGAGTTCCGGGGCGATCGCGTCGAGGGCGGCGACGCGGGGTAACTCGGTGTCCGCGCCGTACTGGCAGCAGGCGTCCTTGCAGAACGTGCAGTCCATGCAGGCGGCGAAGTACGTCAACTGGAACAGCCGCGGATCGACTTCCGACAGGGTCGGTGCCCCGAAGACGCAGGGGTACGCGCGGGAAAGGGGGCGGGCCATCCGGGTCGCTTCCGAGTTGGGGGTGCCGCGCGGGGCGGGCGGGAAATCTCAGCGTGACATATTAACCCGGCGCGGCAACAGCAACCGGCGTTTCGGCCGGCGGAGCCACCGCCTCGACCGGCGGCGGCGTCAGCACGCGGGCGAAGCTCAGCCGGGCGTAGCCGTCGCGGTAGTACTCCGCGAGTTCGCCGACGCTGCGGAAGCCCACGCCTTGCAGGAACTGCCGCGGCATCGCCTCGGTCGGCCCGCTCGACGCGTGGGCCAGCAGCAGCCGCGCCCCGCCGGCCGTCGCCGACTCCTCGGCGGCCCGAGCCAGTCGCCGGCCGTGGCCCTGCAACCGATGACCGGGCCGCACGAAGACGGCCTCCAGCGTCGCCGCGCCTTGCGCCCCGTCGAGCAGCGCCGACAGCGCCAGGCCGACGATCGCTCCACGACGCGTCAACAGAATGCAGCGTCGCGCCACCGGGTCTTTGCGCTCCAGCACGAGCCGGACGCGGGCGACGAACGCGGCCGTCGGCTCGCCGTGGACCGACTCGGTGCCGCCGAGCAAGTCCAGCACGCCGGCGAGGTCCGACTGCCGCGCGGAGCGCACCCGACAGATCGACGACGGGGCCTGTTCGGGCATCGCCGCCGATTCCGCAACGGCCTGCGCGAGCTGAAAGCTCGTGCCCAACGCCTCGGCGAGTTGCGGCGACGGCCCGCGCCGCAGCGCCTGCTGCACTAGGCCGACGATGAACTCGGCGTAGGGGATTTTCGCAGACTCCAGCCCCGCCGCCAGCCCCGCGAGCGGGCTGATGCACGGGTTCGGGTTCACTTCGAGGATGAACGGCTCGCCCTCCTCGTCGAGCCGGAAATCGACCCGCGCGTAGTCGCGGCAGCCGACCAACTCGAAGGCACGCTTGGAGAGCGTGGCGATGCGGTCGTGCAGTTCGGGGGTCACGTCGGCGGGGTTCTTCGCCGGCGTCGCCGTGAACTCCAACGTGCCCGGACGCCACTTGGCGTCGAACGACACGATCGGCCAGAGGTCGGGCCGCTCCGCCGGCGGCACGAACAGGATCTCCGAGTACGGCAGCGTCGTCAGTTCGCCGCCGCGCTCCAGCAAGGCCACGTTGAACTCGCGGCCGCCGACGAAGCGCTCGACGAGTACCGACGGGCCGTAGGTCGCGCGGATGTACTCGACGCGGTCTTCGAGCTGCTTCTGCCCGGTAACGACGCTGG
>JANXTD010000938.1 GCA_025352585.1 Fimbriiglobus sp. | reverse complement strand
CCCACCAGTGGCCAATAATCACTCACCACTGCTGACATAGGTGCGTAGCTCAACTGGCAGAGCGGCGGTCTCCAAAACCGCAGGTTGCAGGTTCAATTCCTGCCGCACCTGTTCCTGACGGTGCCGGACTGAGGCCTCGCGGTGCGGCCGGCGTGACCCGCGAATGATGCCGTCGATTCCCTGTGAGAGCCAGCGCGGGTTGCGCTGGCTTTTGTGCGTCTGACCGCGACGTAGTCTTGGCCCCCGCTCGTAAAAGGATTGGTCATGGCGACTGCCGTTCAGCCCAAGAATCCGCCGACCCTCCCCGCCCCCTCGGCCGGGCCGCTGCTGACCGGTGCCCTTGGGGCGGTCGTCATGCTCGTCGGCATCGCCGTCGCCACCTTCGCGGTGCCGCTGCTCTGGGCGCGGGTCGTCGAGTCGAGTGGCGAGGTCGCCGTCGGCATCGTCATTTCGCGACTGCGCATCGCCCTGCAATTCGCCACGCTCGTCGGCTTCGCCCGGCTCGCCAGCCTCGCGATGGGTAGCAACCCGCCGAAGGGGACGCGCGGGGCCATCGGCCTGATCGTTTCGCTCGTCGTCGCCACCGCGTTCCTCGTCAACGCCGTCGGCCAGAACCTGATCGAGTCGGCCTACGGGTCGATCGTCACCGCCGTGGTCCTCGGGACTCTGATTGCCGCGTCGGTGCGGCTGGTGCAGTCCAAGACCGGCCAAAACTTCATGGTCCAGACGGAAGAGCAAGGCTGGTTCTCGCTGTTCAGCTACAAGCCGGCCCAGGGCCTGAAGGCCCGCCGCTACACGCTGATCGGCCTGCTGCTCGTCGGCTGGACCGGCATCTACTCGCTGATGAACCACACGCTGCTCAACGGCAACTGGGTCTGGAATATCCCCTTCGCCGACACCTCGGTGACGCTGCTCACGGACATCGGCTTCACCCTGCCGAGCCTGCTGGCCTCCGCGGTGGGCTGGCTGGCCTGGCGGGCCGTCAACGTGCCGACCTTCGCGGACTTCCTGATCGCCACCGAAGTCGAGATGAACAAGGTGTCGTGGTCGAGCCGCAAGCGGCTGGTCCAGGACACCATCGTCGTGCTGTCGTTCGTGATCCTGATGACGGTGTTCCTTATGGTCGTCGATTTCTTCTGGGGCTGGCTGCTGAGCCGCGAGTACATCGGCGTGTTGCCGTCCAAGACCGCCAGCACCGCGTCGGAGGCGATCGACGCCGTCGTGGGTCGCGTCTCGAAGTGGTGACCGGCTTTGCCCGACGTGACCGCGACCCCGTTGCCCCCCTCACTGGACCCCCCCGATGCCCCCCGAAGTTGACGCCGCCGGCCCCGAAGTCGATCTGCCGCCGGTCGCCGAGCCGGCGGCCCCGGTCGAGGAGGCCCCGGCCGAGGAGCCGCCCCCGGTCAACACCAAGAAGTGGTACATCGTCAAGGTGACCAGCGGCCGCGAGGAGTCGATCAAGGCGGCCATCGAGCGGAAGGTCCGCATCGAGGGGCTCGAGCCGTTCTTCGGCCAGGTCCACATCCCGGTGGAGCGCGTGCAGATCGTCAAGAAGGTCAAGGAGACCAAGAACGGCGAGACGACGACTAAGGAAAAGCGGGCCGTCAAGGAGACGAAAAAGTACCCGGGCTACCTCATGGCCGAGGTCGAGTACTGCGACGCGATCCAGTACCTGTTCCGCGAGACTTCGGGCGTCGGCGACTTCGTGACCGGCGGGCTAGGCCGCATCCCCTCGCCGATGGAAGAGATCGACGTGCAGCGGATGCTCGGCGAGAACGTGCCCGCGGAGGACGGCAAGAAGGGCAAGAAGGGCGGCAAGACGATCGTCAAACTCGACTACGAGAAGGGCGACAAGGTCCGGGCGCGGGAGGGGGCCTTCGCCAATATGGAGGGCGAGGTCAAGGACATTAGCGTGCCGAAGGACTCGACCGAGTCGCCCAAGGTGACCGTCGAGGTGACGATCTTCGGCCGCCCCGTGCAGATCGAACTCGAGCACTGGCAAGTCGATAAGGTGTAGCCGCCGAGCTACGAGTGTCAGTGACTGGAGGTTGTTGATGCCAGTCGCTCACGAAATTCGGGCCGACTTCGACCGCGACACCGTCGCCATTTACCAGGCCTACTCCCCGGCCATCGCCGACGCGGCTTTGAAGGCCGGTCGTTTCGTCTCGCCATTCTCGTTCCACCGCATGACGTGGATCAAGACGTCGTTTTTGTGGCTGATGCACCGCAGTAACTGGGGGCAAAAGAGCGCCCAAGACCGCGTCTTGTGCGTTCGCGTCAAGCGGGCCGGTTGGGAGAAGGCGTTGTCGCTGGCCGTGCTCACGTCGTTCGAGCCGGCTGTTTTTACGACGCCCGACGAGTGGGCGGTGCAGTTCGCGGCCGCGCAGGTGCATCTCCAGTGGGACCCGGAGCGCTCGCTACGGGGTGCCGGTTTGCCGTACTCCAGCATCCAGGTCGGCTTGAGCCGACACGTCATCCGCGAGTACGTCGAAGACTGGGTCGTGAGCATTGAGGACTTCACGCCACGGGTGCGCAAGATTTACGAACTGCTCCAGTCGGGCAAGGCCGACAAGGCGAAGCGGCAGCTCCCGCCAGAGCGCGTCTACCCCGTCAGCGCCGAAGTCGGGCGGCGACTGCTGATCGGGGCGTGACGGCCTCACGTCAGCGGGATGCGTTCCAGTAGGTTCGCGCCGTACACGGCCTGCAGGTTCAGCCGGTCGAGGTGGGCGTAGCCGATGTGGCAGCCGCAGGTGTCGTTCGTACACGGTCGGTCGAACAACGCCGACTCGAAGCCGGGGGCGTACAGGTTGCCGAGCGGCCGCTTGATGAAGTGGAGCGGTTAATGGTGCCGTCGCCGTCCACGGCGATGACCTGATTCCCCGCGCGGCACGGCTCGCCGAGGCTGGCGTGGTGGCGGTTGTTCGTCGGGAAGTGCGGGTCGATCGTCGTGAGTTGGGCGACCATTTCGGGCGTGTAGTAGCTCGACTCCCGCTTGTAGGCGTTGACCCAGACGTACACCTCCGGCGGCAGTTCGGCCCGCAAGGCGTCGATCTCCGCGAGGTGCTCCTTCAAGCCGACGACGCCGACGCTGAAACGCACACCACGCTGGCGGAGTTCAACGCACTTGGCCACGAAGCGGTCGCGCGTGATTTCGCCGGGGTGGAACGTACACCACAACGCGAGGGCGTCGCGGTCGCAGGCCTCGACCCAGTCGAGTTTGCACGACAGGTTCGTTTGGATAGCAGCCCGGCGGACGTGCGGCAGGTTCGTCAATGTCGTGAGCGCCTGCTGGTACCACGGCCGCACGAGGGCTTCGCCCCAGGGGGTGAACAGCACGCCCAAGTCGTCGGCGGTGCGGGCCGTCGCCCAGGCGGTGAAGCGTTCGAGGCAGGCGCGGTCGTGGTCGAGTTCCGCGCGGCTCTCGGTGCGCTTGGCGAACGGGCAGTAGCCGCAGGCGTAGTTGCAACTGCTGAGCGGGCCGCGGTACAAAATCGACAGCGTCATCGCAGCTCGTACCCCGCCATGCGGCCACGCACCGCCGCCGAGAAGAACCACGGGCCGAGGGCGTCGGAGCGTTCGAGGCCGGTCGTCGTGAGTGTGATCGCGTCGCCCTTGTGCTTGAGCAGGCCGAGCTTGTCGAACGCGGCGAGGTCGGGGAAGTCGTCGCCGGGTGTGGTGCCGAAGCGAGCGCGGTAGTGCGGCACGTCGAGGCCGCCGTGGGTGAAGAGAGCGTACAGCAGGTACCGGCGGCGCTGCTCGTCGGTATCGAGTTCGTAGCCGTGGACGGCGTGGGCGAACTCCTCGCGGCCCTGGGCGACGTAGTCGGCGATGATCGCCTTGACGCCCTTCGGGGCCACGGCGTAGTCGAGCGAGTAGTGCAGGCCGCGCGTGTAGGAGCGTGCCCCGCAGCCGAGGCCGACCATGCCGTCGTCTTGCAGGCAGTACGCGGAGTTGTCGGCCGGCACGCCGCGGCGGAAGTAACGCATCGACACTTGCTCGTAGCCTTCACTCCGCAGGCGCTTGCGGGCGGCGTGGTAGCAGTTCATCCGCACCTCGTCCCACGTCTTGCTCGTCTTGGCCAGCCCCGTCAGCGGCC
>JANXTD010000926.1 GCA_025352585.1 Fimbriiglobus sp. | reverse complement strand
GCAGCGTCTTCAGCTTCAACGTGGCGGCCACGCTCAACATCCACACGCGGCAGAACGTCTACCGCGTCGATCTGGGCGGGACGCTGAGCGTGCTGGGCGTCATCAAGCTCAACGGCAGCGGCTTCGTCGAGTTCAACAACGGCGTGTTCGCCATCGGCGTGGACATGAACGGCAAGTTCGGCCCGATCCGCTACGCCTTCGGCGGCTTCTTCAGCTCCGAGGGCGAGTTCCGCCTGTACCTGTCCGGCGACCTCGACCTGACGGCGGCCGGGTTCGGCATCCGCGGGCACGCCGACTTCCTGATCGCCTACCTGGACAGCAACGGCACCGCCCCCCGCGGGGACGGCAACAAGCAACTGACCGTCGCCGGCTACGCCGAGGTGTCGGTCATCGCGTTCGACGAGAAGATCTTCGGCCTCGGCCTGGGCGTCGGCTACGACCGGGGCGTCGTCTACGTCGAGCCGCACTTCGACCTCGGCGCGATCCACTTCCACCCGCGGTTCAGCGTCGGTCGCATCTCCGTCGGCCAAGTCCCGCCCCCGCCCAACCTGGCGACCCTGGGGGCCGACAACGTCCTAACGCTCAACGTCGGCGCGCGGCGCGGCCTGCGGGGCGTCGAGAGCGCGTCGGCGTTCGAGGACTACACCGTCCGCCAGTCCGGCGGCACGGTCTTCGTCAGCGCGTTCGGCGAGGAGCAAGGCTTCGACAACGTCGCGCGAATCGCCGGCGACTTCGGCGCGGACGGCCGCGGCGCGGAGGCGCTGCGGGTCGATTCTAGCGTGACCGTGCCGCTGGACGTCACGCTGCGGGACATCAACGCGATCCTAACCAACGCTTCCCCCGGCTTCGCCGGCGCGAGCACCGTCTCGCTGTTGGGCGACAAGGCCCGGGTGCGGACGACCTCGGCGGGCAACCTCACGGTCGCGACGGCGGCGAACGCGACCGTCGCCGTCACGGGGGGCGGCGGCGGCGGCCTCCACGTCGTGACCGGCGGCGGTTCCTTCGTGGACGCCCGCAACGCCGGGGCCGGGGTCGATGTCGCCGTGGGCGGCAACTCGACCGCCTACGGCTCCACGTCCGACGACACGCTGAGCTACAACCCGGCCGGGGGGGCCGGCCCGGTCGCGCTCTTCGGCGGCGTGGGGACCGACACCCTCGACGCCCGCGGCAGCACCGCCGACAACACCCTCACGATTAGCGGCGGCGGCACGATCTACGGCGGCGGCGGGGCCGACACGATCAACGCCACGGCCGCCGGGGTCACCGTCTACGGCGGAGGGGCCAACAACGTCTCCGTCGGCGGCAACGACACCGTTTACCTCGGCAACGGCGGCGTGCTGCACGGCGGGGCTGGCAACAACACCGTCTACCTCGGCAACGGCTACGTCGCGGGCGGCCCGGCGGCGGTCATCGACGGCGGCGCGACGCCGAGCACGCTGCGGATGGCGTTCGACGGCGGCACGGTCAGCCTCCAGCCCGGCGGCGTCGCCGTCAACGGGGTCACAACCTCCTACGCCAGCATCGGTTCCATCGACATCCAACTGTCCGGCGGCGCGGCACTCACGGTCAACGCCGTCCCCAACCCGCTCACGGTCACCGCCGCGGGCACCCCGCCGGCCGGGGGCAGGCCGTCGGTCACGGTCGATTCGCTCTCGACGCCCGCCACGATCAACCTCGCCTTCGGCAACACCGCTACCGTCCACGACACCTCGGCCACACTAACGGTGAACGGCCCGGCCGACCGCAACGCCGCCCTCACAATTGACCGCAGCGGCTTGGCCCAGCCGCTGACCGGCACGCTGACGGCGAACGCCGTCTCCGGCCTCTTCGCCGGCTCCGTCGCCTACTCGCGGCTGAGCGGCATCGACCTCACGCTCGGCCAGGGGGCCGACCGGCTCGACATCCGCTCCGTGGCCGCCGGGGCGACGGTTGACGTCCGGGGGGCCGGCGACTCCGACCAGTTCGTCGTCACGGACCCCGCCGCCGTGGCCGGCACGCTGCGGGTCTTCGGCGACCTGACCGGCAAGACGACCGGCGCGGCCGACACGCTGACCGTCGTCGTCCCCGCGAACCCCGTGGGGCTACCGAACAACGTCAGCTTCGCCGTCAACAACTTCGTCGTCGATCACAGCGCCGACCAGGCCGGGACCCAATGGGTTTCGCAGGGCGACGCGCTCCTCGTCGGCGGCCAGGTGCTGTACCGCCTGAACAACGGCGGGGTCGGTGCCGACAACGCCCGGATCGTCGGCAACGGGTCGATTACGACCCTGACGGTTGACGCGACCACCCCGGACGACCACACGGTGTCGGTTGCCGGGGACCAAGTCCGCGTCCAGGCCGTCCAGCCCGCGACCTACATCGCCGGGACGCGGTCCTCGTCGGCGGTGCCCGCCAACGTCAGCGACCTGAACATGACCCTCGACGGCCGCATCTTCTCGCGCAACGGCCGGACAATCCAGGTCTCGACACTCTCGAACCCGGCGGGCGGCGGCACCCTGTCGTCCACGTTCGGCTCGTTCCCCATCTCGATCCCGCAGGCGTCGCGGATCGTCGGGATGGCGCTCTCCCCGAACCTCTCGGCCACGGTGGGCGGCTACCTCTACGTGACCGCCTGGATCACCGACGCCAGCAACGTGACCTACGGGTCCGTCACGCGGTACACCGTCGCCCCCGGTCAGGTCGGGGCCACCTACGACAAGACCGTGGCGATGCCGTTCACCCTGCCGTCGTACGTCCGGGTCGCCCCGAACGGCGACGTGTACGTGGTCTCGGACCCGTCGTACACTTCGTTCCCCAGTACGACCGTCACGATGTTCAACGCCGCGCTGACGGCGTCGGGCCGGGCGTCGAACAACGGGTACCCCAACGACATCGTCTTCTCGGGTGCCTTTGCCTTCCTCAACTTCAACGGTGCCGACTTCGGGAACGGTGCCGCCGTCAGCCGCGACAACAAGTACCTCTTCCAGAACAACGCGGGCGGCACAGCCATTTACAGCATCGACCAGGGCACCGGGGCGACGACGTACGTCCAGTCCCTGCCGTTCGCCGCCCGCGACTACGCCCCGTGTACGGACGCCGCCAACCCCGGCGACCAGTGCATGATCGCTACTTATGGCGGGCTCCAATACCTCTTCAAATTCAGCAACGCCACCCAGAGCTGGTACCTGGCCCAGTCCCGCAACTCGGGCGTACCGGAAAACGGGCTGGCCGCGGACGCCTTCGGGAACGTGGTGGCGGGGAACGCGGCCGGCGGACTCAGCTCGTTCTTCGTCCAGCAAGTCGGCCCCTTCCTGCGGGGGACGAGTACGATCGCGTACGCCGGCATGAGCCGACTCACCGTCGCCACCGGGGCGGGGAGCGACGCCGTGACCGTACGCGACCCCGTCGCCGGCCGACTCGTCGTCAACGCCGGCGGCGGCACCGACACGGTCGTCGTGCAGAGTACCCTCGCCAACCGGCCGACGACGGTCAACCTCCAGGGCACCTCGGGAGGCACCGCGACCGTGTACGGCACCTCGGCCGGCTCGCCCGTCGCACTCAACGGCGGCACCGGGCCAGACTCCTTTCGGGTGATCGCCGACGGCCTGGGGGCCGATGTCACAGTCAACGGAGACGACCCGACCGGCGCGCCGGGCGACACACTCGTCGTAGACGGCGGGGCGGTCTACTCCGTCACAAACCCCAGCGGGTCCGTGACGACTGCCAACCGCGGCACGGTCACCTACACCGGGATCGAGACCGGCCCCAAGCCGCCGAGCTTCACGCTGCTCGTCAACGCGCCGTCCTTGAGCGAAGGCGGCAGCCTCGACCTGTCGGCCACCGCCGTCGGGCTGGGCAACGGGGTAACGATCACGTCCTACGCCTTCAATGTTGCGGGCAGCGGCAACTTCACCGACGCCCAACACACGACCTTCGCGCAGTTGCTGGCGCTTGAGGTCGCGGGCGTCGGGCCGCACACCTTCGCCGTCCGCGCGACGGCCAGTACCGGGGCCGTGGTGTTCGCCAGCGGCACGTTCACGGTCACCCGCGTGACGCCGACGGTCGTCGTCGTCGGCAACCCCGCCGCCGCCGAGAGCGGGTCGCCGTTCGGCTTCACCCTGAGCCTGCAATCCCCGATCTACACGCGGGCGCTGAGCTGGACCGTGAACTGGGGCGACGGCACCCAGACGACCTACGCGGCCGGCGACGCCTCGACCGCCACCCGACACGTCTACACGACCCCTGGGGCCAAAGTCGTCGGCGTGACGATGACCGACAAGAACGGCACGGCGACCGCCTCGGTGAACGTCACCGTGACCGCGCCGAACCCCGCCGTCCGCCGCATCAGCGGCAGCCCCGTCGTGCCGGAAGGCCAGTCCTACGCCCTGAGCCTGGACGCCTCCGGGCCGGGCGGCGTCGAGAGCTGGGTCGTCAACTGGGGCGACGGCAACGCGGCGGAAACCGTGACCGGCACCGCGGCGACGCACACCTTCGCCCGCCCCGGCCGGTACACGGTCCGCGTCACGACGAACGAGTCGAGCGGCGGGAGCCTCGACGCGGGCAGTTCCGCCGTGGCGGTCGCCGCCATCGTGCCGACGCTCACCCTGACCGGCCCCGACTCGCTCGGCGAGAACCGGCAGTACGACCTGACGCTGCACGCCGCGACCGGTTTCGACAAGGTCACGGCCTGGGAGGTCGCGTGGGGCGACGGCACGACGGACTCCTACGCCGCGCCGGACGGGTCCGACGTGACGGCCACGCACGCCTTCGCGCTGGGCTCGACGCCCTACGCGGTCGCCGTCACGGCCCTGAACGCCAACGGGGGTTACGTTGCCTCGAAGAGCGTGGCCGTCGCCGCCGCCGGCCCGCGGCCGGTGGCGCTGCTGGTCCCCGACGCGACCGCGTCCGCCGAGGGCCAGGTCCTGGACCTGCAACTCGTCGCGAACGACGGCAGCGTTCCGGTCGATTCGTGGGCGGTCGCGTGGGGCGACGGCACGACCGACACGTACGTCGCCCCCGCCTCGGCAACGGCCCGGTCGCTGTCCGTCGCGCACGCCTACACGCACAGTCAGGTCGCGGCGTACGCGATCCAGGCCACGGCCTTTGTTGGC
>JANXTD010000913.1 GCA_025352585.1 Fimbriiglobus sp. | reverse complement strand
CGCGCCAGCCCCGCGACGGCCGGGAGTGCGGCCAGCCCGGCGAGCAGCAGGTCGGCGGCCCCGGCGTGCAGCAGCGCCTGGACCGGACCGGACCACCAGACCAGCACACCGCCGACCGACGCGACCACGCCGACTTCGCCCGGCAGACCCGCGCCCCACGCCGCGGCGGCGAACGCCAGCGGGGCCAGCAGGCAGAGCGCGAGCAGCCCGCACTTGTAGGCCGCGGCGGGGCGGTTCACGCCGACGAGTCGCGCCACGGCCAGGGCGAACTCGGCCGGGCGGCACGCGCCGTCGAACACGGGGGTTTTGGGGTAGCCGGCCTGGAAGGCGGGGTCGTAGCACGAGGTCGTGCAGCGCTCGCGCAAGGTCGCCGCGCCGAGGGTGGCGTGGTAGAGGTGCAGGGGGTGCCGCCCGGAGACGACGGGCCGGTCGTCGGTGAGGCCGCCGCTACCGCCGAAGAGTTCGGCCGCCGCGACCGCCTGCCCCGCCACGACGAGCAGCAGCGCGATTGCCAGCGCGAGTCGCCGGTGGGGGGAGTCGTCCGTCATGCTGCACCTCGCTGGCGTCCGTGCCGGCCGGCAGCGTACCGCGCGAGGGGAGCGTGGGCCAAGGGCAATCGCGGAAGGCGAACCAAAAGGCCGGTCAGTCGCTGTAGACCGGGTGGAAGTCCGAGACGCCGATGCGAAGTGCCAGTTGCTCGAACTGCTCGCCGTGGTCGTCGGAGCTGTGGTGCAGGTGCTCGGCCTCGCTCAGGAATCGCAGCTTGCCCTTGCGGCCGACGCCGTGGCTCCGCAACACCCGGCGGAACGGCTTCAGGTCGGGGGCGTAGACCGTGAATTGCTTGTGCTCGTCGAACTGCACTTCGAGCGGCCGGCGGGCGCTCATCACGGCGACGCCGGTGCAGCCGTCGTTCAGGAGCAGTTCCTCGAACTCGCAGAAGTGGCTGGCCAGCACGGCCGCGTCGATGTGGTTGCGGCGGAAGTCGCTGTGCCGATCCGTCCGCTCGCCGTGGCTGCTTTCGAGGACGACGTGTAGCGTCTCGCCGAGGGGCTTGAGCAGGTCGAGGAAGACGTCGAAGAGGTTCTCGGCGGTCACCGCGGCGGTGAGGACCGGGAGCCGCAGGCCGCCGGCACGGAAGACTTCGGTGCGGTAGCCCTGGCGCGGCCGCACCGGGATGTCGAGGGACGGCCGCACGGCGTCGGTGAGCGCGAAGTCGCCGTAGGTGTGGACTCGCAGGTGTTGGGTGAGCAGGTCGGTGGTCTTCACCAGGCAGCCTCGCGCGGTCGGTCGGGGTCGCTCGTCGCGTGCAGGGCTTCGCCGAGTGGCAAGCCCCCAAGTCCCCGGCCCAGCATAATTTACCCGCCCGTCGCAGTCGGGGCGGGGATAGACGGGACATTATAGGATTCCGGACGCCCGAGCCGACCGGTTTTACCGAATCGGCGCGGCGCGACGGTTGCACCGCCCCGGAGCGCCGGATACACAAGCTCTGACGCCGCCGGTCCTGCCGGGTTCCCGCCGCCCCGCAGAGTCGCGGCCGCCGGCTCACGTTACGGCGGCGACCGCGTTGAGCCGATAACCGGGCGTTGTGCCGGGTCCGCACGAGGGGTTGTCATGGGTCGGTCGCTTCTCGGCCTCGCCGCTGTTCTCGCCTCGGCCCTCGGGCTGGCCGCGCAGCCGCCCGGCAACGTCCTGGTGATCCGGCCCAAGTCGCCGGCGGCCGAAGCCGACAAGCCTGGCTTCATCACCGTGCGGCCCAAAGGGAGCACCGGCGGCAAGACGCAACTCGTCGCCAGCAACGGCCAACCGCCCGCGGCCCCGACCGGCAGCCCGACGCCGGTCCCGCTCGCCCCGGCGAAGGAGAAGTTGCCCGAGGAAGAAGGCAAGGTCATCCACGAGGCCTGGTACGCGACCTTCTTGAAGGGCGTCAAGGCGGGGTCGTACCACGTCGTCGTTCGCGAGTACGAGCGCGACGGCAAGACCTTCCGCTACGCCACCAAGACGCAGAAACTCAACGTCGCCCGCTTCGGCCAGCCGGCCGAGATTTGGGGCGAGGACTCGACACTCGAAACGCCCGAGGGGCAAGTCCTGGTCACGCGGATGCGGCAGGGCTTGGGCAAGAACCAGATGCTCTCGCTGGCCGGAACCGTCGAAGGGAACAAGCTGAAGGTCAAGATCGAGGGGCTGAGCCGCGGCGAGGACTCGATCCCGTTCCCCGAGGGCGTCCTGGGCATCGCCAAGGAGGCGACGCTGTTCGCCGACCGCAAGCCGAAGCCCGGCGACACCTTCGACTACCGCTGGTGGGAGGGCCGCGTCAACCGCGTCGTGAAGTTCACCGTCACCGCCAAGGGTTTCGAGGACCTGGCGGTCTACGACAACCGGCCCGCCGTCGCCGCGCTACGGCTGGACCTGGCGATGGAGCCGGTCGAGGGCTTCCGCGTGCCGCCGGCGACGATCTGGGTGGACGCCAAGAGCTTCGAGACCCTGCGCATGGACGCCGACGACCCGACCCTCGGCGGCAAGGTGACGGTGCTGCGCACGACCAAGGAGTACGCGCTCAAAGTCCCGGCGAAGTTGCCGGAGTTGAACGAGACGCAGTCGATCGCCTTGCCGCAGGCGCTCGCCAACGTCCACGACCTGAGCAGCGTGACGTACACGTTCACGCTCAAGGAGGGCACCGACGCCGCGAAGGCGTTCGCCACCGACGCCCGGCAGTCGGCCGTCGGCCTCGCCTGGACGGTCAAGGCGGTGCGCAGCCCCGAGGCGGCGCGGCTCGCCAGCGGCCCCGCGGCGGCGGCCAACCCCGGCGCCGAGTACCTCTCCGACTCGTTCTTCATCGACTGGGACAACGACGCCGTCAAGG
>JANXTD010000874.1 GCA_025352585.1 Fimbriiglobus sp. | reverse complement strand
GTTCTTCACGGGAAGACTCCGGGCGCTGACGCTTCCGGCTCGCCGTCAAATCTCCACCGGAACTCCCCCATGAAGTTCGGCATCGCCTTCGACTTGAAGCCCGACGGCCCGCTGCCGGCCGGGGCCCCCGACGACCTCCACGAGGAGTTCGACGCCCCCGGCACGATCGCCGCCATCGCCGACGCGCTGCGGGGGCTGGGCCACGAGGCGGTCGAACTCGGCGACGGCCGCGAGTTCCTCGAAGCGATGCTGCGTGAGAAGCCGGACTTCGTCTTCAACTTCGCCGAGGGGTCGGGCGTCAGCCGCAACCGCGAGGCGCGGGTGCCGGCCGTCTGCGAGATGCTCGGCGTGCCGTACACCGGCTCCGACCCGCTGGCGATGGCGGTCGCGCTCGAGAAAGACATCACGCGGCAACTCGTCGCGGGGGCCGGGCTGGCGGTGCCGCGCGGGCTGACCATCTCGCCGCCGCGCAAGCCTTACGACGGCGACTTCGCCGAGTTCCCGCCGATCCTGCTCGAAGCGGGCCTCGACCTGCCGGTCATCGCCAAGCCGGTCTTCGAGGGGTCGAGCAAGGGCATCCGCAGCCGCTGCCTGGTGACCCGCGCCGAAGACCTCGGCCCGACGGTCGCGCGGCTGTGGGCCGACTACGGCCAGGCGGTGCTCATCGAGGAGTTCATCGCCGGCGACGAGGTGACGGTCGGCGTGTTGGGCAACGACCCGCCCGAGGTCTTCGGCGTGATGAAGATCTCGCCCAAAACGCCCGCGGAGCACTTCGTTTACAGCCTCGAAGTGAAGCGCGACTACCGCCGGCTGATCGACTACGAGTGCCCGGCGAAGCTCGCGTCGGGGCTGTCGCAGGAGGTCGCCGAGGCGGCGCTGACGGTGTTCGACCTGCTCGGCTGCCGCGACGTGGCGCGGCTCGATTTCCGGGTACGCGACGGCGTGCCGTACTTCCTGGAGATCAACCCGCTGCCGGGGCTGAACCCCGAGTCGAGCGACCTCGTCATCATGGCGGGGCTGCTCGGCGTGACCCACGCGGAACTCGTCGGCCGCATCGTGAACGCGGCGATTGCGCGGACGGGGTAGTCCGGTCAACGCGGCGGCGCGGGCTATCCGCCTGGGCTACCCCGCCCCGCGCGGGTAACTTGGCGACTCGCGGCAAGTGCGCGACTCCGAAAGGCCGATGACATTGCGTGCCCAAGGGAGTGGCGGATTCGCCGCCGCCCGCCAGTCGGAGAAGAGTCTATGTCGCCGCGTGTGTTAGTGCTGTTCAACGAGCCGACCCTGCCGCCGGAGCACCCGGACTCGGACTCCGAGCACGACATCCTGTTCACCGCCGACGCGGTGGCGCGCATCCTCCAACAAGCCGGCATCGCGGTGGAACGCCTCGGCCTGCGCGACGACCCCGCCGCACTCCTGAAGGGCCTCGCCGCGTCGAACCCGGACGCGGTGTTCAACCTCTACGAAGGCCTCGCGCAGTGGGGCAACACCGAGGCGTACGTCGCGGGGCTGCTCGAACTCTTGCGCGTGCCGTTCACCGGCTCGCCGACGCAGCCGCTGCTGATGTGCCGGTCGAAGCCGCTGACGAAGCAGTTGCTCGCGGGGGCCGGCCTGCCGACCGCGCCGTTCTTCGTCGTCGAGGACGGCCCGGTGCCGCGCTGCCGCATCAAGTGGCCGGTCATCGTCAAGCCGGGCCGCGAGGACGCCAGCGTCGGCATCGACCAGGCGAGTGTGGTCACCGGCCAGAAGCAGCTCGAGGACCGCGTCGAGTACATCCGCGCGACCTACGGCCCGTCGGTCCTCGTCGAGCGCTTCGTCCGCGGCCGCGAGTTCAACGTGGCGCTGCTCGAGCGCGGCGGCGAATTGACGACGCTGCCGTACTCGGAAATCCTCTTCGTGCCGCCGGCGGAGCGCCCCGACCTCTGGCCGATCGTGTCGTTCGACGCCAAGTGGCGGCCGGGCACGCTGGAGTTCACGGCGACGCCGGCGAAGAACCCGGCCGACGTGACGCCGGAACTGCACGAACGGCTCGCGACGCTGTCGAAGAAGGCGTTCGAGTTGGTCGGCTGTCGGGACTACG
>JANXTD010000858.1 GCA_025352585.1 Fimbriiglobus sp. | reverse complement strand
CCCGCCGCGCCCTCACCGGTGCCGAGGTTTCCACGCCGGTCGCCTGGGCCGAGTCGCTGGTCCTCGACCCCGAGGCGCGGCTGATCGACGCCGGTAAGCCGGGGCTGGCGGTCGCCGTGAAGGCGTTCTACGCCGTCAAGGGCGGCCCGCCCGAGGGCGCGACGTGCCGCGTGGCCCTCGGCGACGGCACCCCGGTCGTCGCCGACCTCGCGAAGCTGCCGGCGAAGTTGACGGTGCCGCTGCCGAAGGTCGCCGAGCGGGGCAACGACGCCTCCCTGACGCTGAAAGTCCAGGCGGGCGGCGTCGTCTTGAGCCGCTGCAGCGTCACGGTGTCCGTCGTCCCCGACCTGGCGGCGCGGCTGGCGGCGCGGCCCAAACTCGACCCGGCGACCGTCGAGGCGGCGACCCTGCGCGACCGCGCCGAACTCCTGCGGCAACTCGCCGACGGCACCGTTTTCGACACCGACCTGCCGGCCGCGAAGCACCTCGCGGA
This sequence comes from Fimbriiglobus sp., assembly GCA_025352585.1. Lineage (GTDB taxonomy): Bacteria > Planctomycetota > Planctomycetia > Gemmatales > Gemmataceae > Fimbriiglobus. Next base: position 5,510 of record JANXTD010000858.1, on the reverse strand, counting down.
GGCGGAGGCGATTGCGAAATTGCCGGCCACGACGCCGTACTTCACTGTAGCGCGGGCCGGGCAATTCCGGCTGTCGGTGCCGGTCACGTCGGGCAACGGCAAGTTCACGACGGCCCCGCTGCGCTTGCTCGTCCCCGAGAACCTTGACGCGGCGAAGCCGGTGCCACTCGTCGTGGCGCTGCACGGCGCGGGCGGCTCGGAAGACCTGTTCTTCGAGGGCTACGGTGCGGGCCGCGTCGTCGAGGAGTGCCGGAAGCGCGGCTGGCTGCTCGTCGCGCCGCGCGCGGGGCTGTTCGGCGCGCCGCCCGTCGAGGAGATCGTCGCGGCGCTGGCGAAGCGTTACCCGATCGACCCGAAGCGCGTGTTCCTCGTCGGGCACTCGATGGGCGCGGGGCAGGCGGCGGAGTTGGTGCAGCGCTCGCCGGGGAAGTACCGCGGCCTCGGTCTGCTCGGCGGGGCGGCCCGCGTCCGCGACCCCAAGGCCTTCGCCGACTTGCCGCTGTTCCTGGGCGTCGGCACCAAGGACCAACTGGCACTCACCGGGATGCGGTCGCTGAACAAGACGCTGACCGCCGCCGGGGCGAAGCGGATGACGTACCGCGAGTACCCGGAGGTCGAGCACCTCGTGATCGTGCGCGAGGCACTTCCCGACCTGTTCACGCAGTGGGACACGCTGAAGCCATAGTGACGGCCGCTGGCCACGAATTTGACGGTTTTGGCGCGGATTCGGGCGAAGCGGCGCGGCGATTGCATTACCGCCGGGCGTCGCCGGCCCTTACTTCAAGGGCCTGCAAATAAACGCCACCCGGCGCTCGGAGATAACACGTGACCGACCTCAACACCGCGGGCAACCGCAACCGCGACGACCGCGACCTGCCCGTGTCCCGCGAAGACCTCGTCGGCACCGGCAGCCGCATCAACTGGGGACCGATCTTCGCCGGGTCGGTCCTGGCGCTGTCGCTGTACTTCCTGCTGTCGCTGCTGGGGGCCGCGACCGGCCTGTCGGTCTCCGACAAGTTTGACGCCCGCAACGTCGGCATCGGCGCGGCGGTCTACGCGATCGTCGTCACGGCCTTCTGCCTGTTCGTGGGCGGCACCGTCGCCACGCAACTCGCGGTCGGCGAGAACAAGCGCGAGGCCGGCATTTACGGGCTGCTCGTCTGGTCGCTGACTTTTGCCATGATGCTCGCGCTGGTGGTCGGGGGCGTCCGGGCCGGCTTCGGGGCGATGGTGAGCGTGGTCACGACGGGGGCCAGCGTCGCCCAGGCCGGCGGCACCCAGAACGCCACCACGCCGCAGGCCGACCTGGAGAACGCCGCCCGCAAGGCCGGCTACACCGACGCCCAGATCAGCGACTTCAAGGCCAAGCTCGACGCGAACGTCAAGAACCCCACCGCGCCGAACGTGACCAAGGAAGAGGTCGTGGCCACCGGCACCAACGTGACCTGGATCGCCTTCGCCGGCACCTTGATCTCGATGCTCGCGGCCGTCGGCGGCGGCCTCTTCGGGGCCGGCCCGACGTTGCAACTGCTCGCCGTCCCCGTCGCCCGTGGGGCCGCCGTGGTCCGCTCGTAGTCGTAACCCTCGGTGGGTTGCGTTTCTAGTAGTGTGCAGAACTCAGAGTGCAAAGTGCAGAATGAATACGCTCCGCGAATGGAGGTTTTCATTCTGCACTTTGCACTCTGAGTTCTGCACTCAGGTTTGTGAGTTACCAGCGGTACGACATCTGCACGAAGGCGGTGCTCGAGTCGGCGGCCCCGGTGTTCTTCAGGAACTTGCCGCCGAACAGGTACGAGTAGCCGGCGAGCAGATCGACGTGCTTGCTGACGTGCACGTTGGTGATGATGTCGAACTCGCGGCCCACGTCGTTCCCGGCGCGGCCCGTCGCGTCGCGGCGGATGGCGTTGCCGGCGATGTTGTAGAGAGCGTCGCGGCTGCTATCGAGGAAGAAGCGGTGGTACGCCGCGTACACCGTCAGCCAGCGCGTCGGGTAGATCGTGTGCTGGACGCTGATGTCGTGGATGTTCTGCCGGCCCACGATGTCGGCCCAGCCCAGGTAGTAGTGGCCGAAGGGGTACAACTGGTTGAAGGTGTTGTAGTGGCCGACGCCGGGGTTGCTGTCGCCGCTGGCGTAGTCGTAGTAGAACCACAGCGTCGGGGAGAGCGGCGTCTCCTTCCAGTGGTAGCCGGCACCGGCCGTGGCGAAGCCGGCCTCCACGTCCTGCGTGCCGCGTCGGCCGACCTGGAAGCCGCCCTCGAAGTCGTACAGGAAGCCGTTCGAGTCGCCGGCGTAGCGTGCCCCCGTCGTGTTCACGGTGAACGGCGAGCGCTGGATGCCCTGCTGCGTCACGTCGTTGGTGTTGTCGAGCGTCAGGCTGAACAGGTCGAGGGTCGTGCCCTTCTTGGGGCGGTACGTGAACCAGCCGCCGACGAAGTTCTGGTTGTTGTCGCCCGAGTCGAGCTTGTTGGCCTGCGGCACGACGACTTGGAGCCAGAAGGCGTCGAAGTCCCACTTCTCGCCGGTGCGGAAAGCCCGCACGCCCTGGAACGTCCGCCGTGTGTTCACCCAGTCGAGCGTCGAGACCAGCCGCTGCGAGCCGAGTACCAGTTCCTGGCGACCCAGGCGCACGTAGACCGGCTTGCCCTGGTAGTCGAAAGTCTTGATGTCCACGAACAGGTTCTGGATGTCCACGCCGGACTCGTCGCTGGCGAGCGACGGCAGGTCCTGGTTGACCGAATAGCTGGCGTTCATTTCGACGAAGAAGCGGAACTGGTCCTTGTACAGCAAGTCGAGGTAGGTCCGGGCGCGGCTCAAGTTGAAATTGTTATCGACCTGGCCGGCGCGGCTGTTGTACTCGCTCATCTGCCGGCTGCGCAGCTCGCCGCCGTTGCTGAGCAGCCAGTTCTCGCCCAGGCGCATCCGCTTCAGCCCGTCGGCGTAGTCGGTCTCCTTGTTCTTGGGGTCGTCGAGGTAGCGGAAGTCCGAGTCGAAGAACGACTGCGCCATGCCGCCGTTCCGCGGGTACGGGTACTTCGGCGGCGGCGACGGGGCCGCACCGCTCAGGGCGTCGAGCAGCGTGTAGATCCCCGGCCCGGTCGGCGGCACGGCGAAGTTGCCCGGCCTCGGCAGCGGCCGCGACGGCGGCGCGTTCTTAAAGACGTTCGCCGGCGGCGGGCAGGTCGCGCACGGCGCGGCCGGCGCGGCCCCCGGAGCGCCGGGCAGGACCACCTCGCCGGCCGACGGCACGACCTCGGGGGAGAGTTCGACGACCGGCGCGGGGGCTTGCACCGGCTCCTGGGCGAGCGCACCGGCCGCGGGTCCGAAGACCCCGACGCCGCAGGCCAACCAGGAACGCCAAGACGACGGGGGCACCAACATGACGGCCACTCCATGGCAAACGAAACGAGACGCGGATTCGGGGAGGATGACGGCACCGTCCTGGCGGCCGTACCGCTTGAATCGGCCGAGATCGTCGGGCGGTTGCCGAGGGAGTGGTGAGATCGGTGGGGGCGGTCGCGCGGCGCGTCGACAAAGGCGTCACAGGTTGCATAAACTCTGCGACCTCACGCCGGCCCTGCAATTTTCGGGGCCTGGCTGAACAAGCCGGTACGGGCGTGTCGAATTCCGACCATTCCGAATTCTGCCAGTTGACCGTAAGGTTCCGCGTGAAGTACGCTGAGTGATGAATTGCAAGCCGGTGTCGTACGCCCCTGGGGGTCGTGCTGGTAAGGTGTGGCTATGTCGCAAGCGTCCGCCGTTGACCTGTTCCGCCAGGCGATGACCGCGTCTCGGGCCGGCAACAAGGCCAAGACCCGCGAGTGCCTCCAGGAAGCGGTGCGCCTCGACCCCAACTCGGTGACGAGTTGGCAGTGGCTCGCCACGGTCCTCGAGGACCCCGCCGACGCCACTCTCGCCTGGGAGCGCGTGCTGACGCTCAACCCCAACAACGAGAAGGCCCGCTCCGGCATCCGCCCCGTGCGGCTGCTGGCCGGCATCAACGCCGCCAAGGCGAAGGACGTACCGTCGGCCCGGCGGCTGTTGCGCGCCGCGGTGGCCGACGAGCCGAAGAGCGAGCACGGCTGGCTCTGGCTGGCGAGCGTGTGCGACTCGCCTACCGAGGCGCGGGCGCACCTCGAGCGCGTGCTGTCGCTCAACCCGGCGAGCGTCGCGGCCCGCAAGGGCATCGCCTACTACGACGGCAAGATCGACAAGCAGGAGGCCGCGGCGGCGGAGCGGTCGAGCGCCTCGCACCGCATGGCGCGGCCGCCCGAGCCGCCACCGGCGGAAGCCCCGACTCCCGACGACGGCGAGCCGCGGCGGGTGCTGGTCGTAGACCCGAGCCGCACCTACCGCAAGCTCGTCGGCATGGTCGCGGCCGTGGACGGCTGCACGACGACGGAGGCCGAGGACGCCGACGAGGCGATCGACCGTATCCGCGACGACGGCGTGCCCGACCTGATCGTCCTCGACGCCCGCATCGCCGGCATGGACGCTTTTGACTTCTGCCGGCTGCTGCGGCAGCACCCCGACACCGAGACCCTGCCGGTCGTGCTGCTCGCCGCGGCCGACGCCCCGACCGACCGGCAGCGCGGCCGGGCGGCGGGCGTGACCGCGGTCCTCGCCAAGCCGCTGCAACCCGACGCCCTCCTGACGCTGCTGAGGCAGCACGCCCGGCCGCCCCAGCCGGTCGGCTGACCCTCGCCCACTGCCCCCGGAGGCGGCCATGCCCGCGACGACCCCCCACGCGACGAGTGCCATGCCAGCCAGCCCCAAGCCCGACCCCAAGCCCGCGACGCCGCCCCGCCCCGTCGCGTCGCTGCTCGGCGAGGACGACGACGACGACGTGCTCATCGACTCGAAGCTCTTCCCCGCGGCCAAGTCGCCGACGGCCGACGCGACGGCCCACGCCACGCCGGGGGCCACGCCGCACGCCTGGCAGTTTGGCCTCATCACGCTCTTGGCGAAGCTCGAAAGCCTGCGCCTCCAGTGCGCCGGCTGCCACTACTCGCCCGACGCCGACCACCTGCTCGACCGCATCGAGGCGATGGTCCTCTCGACTGAGGAGTTCTCGCGGCTGCACGACTTCCCCGACGCGAGCATGGACACGCAGATGAACGCACTGGCCAAGGCCGGGGCCTTCTACGCCACGATCAACGACACCCGCCGCCCGGCCCCGGCGAGCCGCAGCCTGTTCAAGAGCATGCTCTCGAAGATGAGCGCCCCGGAGCCGGTCCCCGGCGCGGCGGTGCGCGAGTGCCTCTACCTGGGCATCGAGACGCTGCACGCCCACTTCTCGCTGTTCACCGAGATGTACCGCTCGTCGCTCAAGGCCCGCAACTGGGTGGACGCCGCGAGTTCCTTCCTGGCCGACTTCAAGCAGATGGCCCGCGCCATCCCCGAGGGGTAGCCAAGGCGAGCGGGGGGCGACTCTTGTTAGCCCGACGCGCGAGCGAGGGTCGCAACGGGCAATGACAAAGTTCGCGGACGTTGACCGTTGGGCCTGCGCACA
>JANXTD010000813.1 GCA_025352585.1 Fimbriiglobus sp. | reverse complement strand
AGACGCCGCCGAGGGCGGCACCCGACGCCGCGTCGAAGCCCGACGACTCCCACGGCGTGTACAGCCCGTCGCCGGGGAACTCCAGCAAGCGGCCATCGACCCAGACGCGCAGCTGGCTGTCGAAGTTGCTGAAGCGCAGGTCGTGGGCCTTGCCGGCGGTGACCTTGGCCGTCGAGGTGCCGAGGTCGCCGCCGCCGGGGCCGACGACCGAGAGCGTCACTCCGGCCTCGCGGCAGGTCGCCCGGAAGCGGCGGCTGCCCTTCGAGAGTTCCAGCGTCACCGACGCCCCGGCGTCGAGGGTGACGGTCGCTTCGAGCATCAGGTCGCCGACGGGGAACTGCACCACGTCCCGCCGCGGCTGCCCGCCCGACTCGGCGGTGTTGTAGCCGAGGAAGTTGGTGATCGGCGACGCCGGGTACAAGCCGTCCTGGTAGCCGCCGGCGAGGCGGTCGCGGTCGGTGGCGTAGCGGCTGCGGTCGAAGGCGTTGAGCGCCGGCACCTCGGCCGGCGGCCCCGGAATGCGGTGCGTGTACGTCAGGCGGCCGTCGCCACTGGTGTGGGCGAACGACTTCGGCCCCTCGACCGCCGCCGGCTTCCAGCCCGCGCCGTCCGGCTGCCAGCGGGCCGGCACGCCCTTGTCGAGCAGGTACTTCGACTGGTGGGCGTTGTCGTAGACGACCCGCCGCATCGACAGGGCGGCCGACGCCGGCTTGCGGATCGGCTCGAAGCCGGTGCCCTTGAAGCCGGCGGCCAGGTCGGCCGCGAAGCGGGCCACGACATCGGTCGCGTTGTGGTAGGTGTAATCGACGCTCTCGACGCCGGGCGGCGGGTACTTGGGGTTGGTGCGGCTGCCGTCGCGGACGGCCGGGCCTTCCCACAGCCGCGACTCGTCGCCGGGGGCCGGCCGCGGGTACTTGGGCGTGCCGAAGGTGTCGAGTTCGTCGGCCGGGTACGTCAAGGCCGTTGTGCGGTACAGGTCGCCGCGGTAAAGGACAATCGTCTCGCCGCCGAGGCCCCAGAGCCGCTTGATGTAGTTCTGCGCCGAGAAGTCGAGTTGCGGATCGACGGGGAACTTGAACACGACCACGTCGGCCCGGCTGGGCCGGCTCAGGGCGTAGATCGCCTTGTGGACCAGCACGCGGTCGCCGCTGTTGTTGTCCGGCCGCTTGCCCTCCTTGAGCCAGTCGTAGGTGTGGCGGCAGTTCGGACAGCAGGCCCCGCTGAGTTGCGCGAGTCGCGGGTTGCCGCCGTCGTTGTCGTCGCCGCGGGCGCGACCCTGCGGCTCGACCTCGTCGGTCGAGTTCACGGGGTATTCGTGGCCGCAGTCGGGGCAGGTGACGAGCTTCTGAATGCCGTAGAGGGTCTCGGCCATCGACCCGGTCGGGATGACGAACGCCTCGACGGCGAAGAGCTTGAGCATCAGCACCAGCGTGACGACGAAGACGAGCGTCTCGACGGCCTCGCGGAACGAGTCGCGGTGCGGGGTCGGCTTCGGCGGGGCGGGCGCGGCGGTCATGCGTCTCTCGGCGGGTCCGGGGGGCAGCGAGTGTTATAGGGGCGACACGGCGGGGGGCGACTCTTGTTAGCCGGACGCGCGAGCGACGGGAGCAAATCTCCGTGAGCAACGTCGACGGGTGTTGACGGCGTCGTGTTCCCCCTGCCGGCGACGTCCACCGGGATTTGCTCCCGTCGCTCGCGCGTCCGGCTAACAAGAGTCACCGCAGCCAGCGCACGCGGCCCCAGTCGGGCGACTGCACCCGGCGCTCGTGGCCGTTGACCGTCAGCCGCGCCGGCCGCATCGGCTGGTGGATCAGGAACGGCTTGCCCAGGAAGCCGACTTCCGGCACGCCCGGAACCGGGACGCCGGCGACCTCCCAAGCGCGCGAGTCGTGCGAACTGCCGGTGTTGTCGCCCAAGACGAAATACTCGCCGGCCGGGAGCTGCCAGCCGCGCGGGGCGGCCGGGGTGCCGTAATAGTGCAGGTCGCGATGAATCTCGAAGTTCTTGACGACCACCGACGCCCCGCGCACGCCGAGTTGCACCGGCCGCGCCGTCTGCCGCTTCAACGGCTTGCCCACCGGGTCGGCCGGCAGGTCCAGCGGCGGCAGCAGTTCGCGCCCGTCGAGGGCCAGCGTCGCCCGGCGGTCGACGAAGGCGAACTCGACGCGGTACGTCCCGCCGACGGCCAACGCCGGCAGCGGCTTGCCCAACGGCGTCGCCCCGCCGTCGTGGGCGACCTGCACCGCCGGTGCGTCCTGCACGCCCACGGGCAGATCGGCGCGGACGCTGTCGAGGTTGTCGGTCAGCCGACACGCGAACGTCCCGCTGCCGGCGACGACTTCGAGGTCGAACACCGCGACGAAGTCGTGGACCGGGTCGCCCCACGGCGCGGTCGCGGAGCGGGCGAAGCGCTGCCGGTCGGCCGGCTGGGCGTTGTACGCCAGGAAGTCGTGCAGCGGCTCTTCCCGCTTCGTGTCAAGGTTGAAGTGCCGGTACGTCAGCCCCACGCCTTCGGGCTGGCCGACGCCGTCGAGGTGGATCGCCCCGCCGTGCAGGATGGTCGCGTCGGCGGGGCGCTCGGCGGCGCGGGCGGTCGGCGGCAACTTGGGGTCGGCGGCGAGCGGCTGCACGAGCCAGCGGTCGCCCCAGCCGCCACTCGGAGCGAAGGCGTGCGCGAAGGCCAGCACGCGCGTCTCGCGGACTTGCCGCAGGGTCTTGCGCACCAGCTCGCCGTCGGTGTACACGTCGCCGCCGGAGATTTCGACGCGCTCCCCCGGCAGCCCGACGACCCGCTTGACGTACGGCTTCGCCAGGTCGGCGGGGCAGCGAAACACGGCCACCTCCCAGCGGCGCGGCGTGCGGAGTTGGTAGACGGTCTTATCGACCATGAGCCGGTCGCCGGGGACTTCGCGGGCTTCGCTGAG
>JANXTD010000797.1 GCA_025352585.1 Fimbriiglobus sp. | reverse complement strand
CTTCTTCATCTGGATCGGCAGCGTGAACACGTCTAACGCACCTGCCGCCAACAACTGCTCGACGCAGTAGCCGACGACTTCGCCTGGCACGTCGTCGAGGTTGGTTTCGAGCACCACCACGGTGTCGGCCGTCGTCGAAGTTTGCGTCGTGCCGACGAGCAACCGCAAGATGTTGGGCCGGTCCAGGAAGTCTTTCGTGCCGGCCCCGATGCCGACGCGCTCGATGGTCATGGCGGGGGCGTCGGTGAACTCGGTCACGACGGTCGTGAGGATCGCCGCCCCGGTCGGCGTGGTCAACTCGCCCTTCACGGCCGACGGCGCGAGCGGCACGCCCTTGAGGAGTTCGAGCGTCGCCGGGGCGGGGACCGGCATGACACCGTGGGCGCACTTGACCGTCCCGCTACCAGTCGGCACCGACGAGCTGGTGAACTTTTCGACGCCGAGCAGGTCAAGGCCGACGGCCGCGCCCAGGATGTCGGCGATGCTGTCGAGCGCGCCGACCTCGTGGAAGTGGACCCGCTCGACCGGCATCCCGTGGACGGCGGCCTCCGCGTGGGCAAGCTTGCGGAAGATACTCGACGCGAGCTCGCGTTGCCGGGGCGTCAGCGACGACTTGGCGATAATCGCCTCGACATCGGGCAGGAAGCGGTAGTCTTCCTGGTCCGCGGCGACGACGTTGACGTGGAGCGCCGCGATGCCGCAGGTCTTCACACGCTCGAGTTCGAGCGTGATCGGCAGGCCCAGCGAGGCGATGGCGTCGCGGATCGCCGCCTCGGGCACGCCGGCGTCGAGCACCGCGGCGAGCACCATGTCGCCGCTGATGCCGTTGAAGCAGTCGAAGTGGGCGACGCGCATAGACAGTTCCGGGGGCAAGCCTGGGGGCCGGGGATGGGGTATGGTATGCGGGAACCCGCCGACGCAACCCGAGACGACGACCATGACGCCCGCCGAACTCCGCGACCGCCTGGCGAACTCCGCGGCCGCCGACGGCGGCTGGGGCTACCACGCCGGGCAAGCCGGGCACCTCGAGCCGACCTGCCTGGCGATGGCGGCCCTCGGCGCGGACATCCCCCGGCACGAGGCGGTCTTGAAGAAAGCCCTCGTCTTCCTGGCGTCTCAGAGCCAGCCCGACGGTAGTTACCGGCTGACCCGCGGCCGGCCGCAAGCCGCCTGGCCGACGGCGATGGTGCTGTTCGCCAAGCAGACGCTCAATGCCGACGCCGCGGAGCGGGGCAAGATCGCGACGCGGCTGCTGACGCTCGAAGGCAAGGTCGTGCAGCAAGACCCCGAAGTCGAGGACATGCTCGACATCAACTTCGAGTTGCTCGGCTGGCCGTGGGCGGAGGACACGTTCTCGTGGGTCGAGCCGACCGCGTGGGCCTGCCTGGCGCTGCGGCTGGCGGGGCAGGGGGGGCACCCGCGCGTCCAGGAGGGCTTGCGGCTGATCCTCGACCGCGCCTTCGCCACGGGTGGGGTCAACTACGGCAACCGCGTCGTGCTCGGGAAGCCGACGGAGCCGATCCCCGGCCCAACGGCCGTGATGTTGCTCGCCCTGCAAGGCGTCGAAGCCCCGGTCATCGACGCGACCGTCGGCTACTTACGCATGCACGCGGCCAAGGCGACCGACCTCGAACACCTCGCCTGGATCAAACTCGCCCTGAGCCTCGACACGTCCGACGGCGCGACCCGCGACGCCCTGCCGCTGATCGACGGCCGCATCCAAGAGGCGCTGGCGGTCGAGTTGCCGCGCGACGGAGACCTCGGCTGCGGCCCGCTGCGGCTGGCCGTGGCGGCGCTGGCCCTCGACACGGCCTCGCGCCACCCGTTCCGGCTGACCGACACGCCAGTCGTCGGCAGCGGCGCGACCCTCGGCTCGACGCGGCCGCCGGCCGACCCGGCCGACTTCGTCGAGAAGGCGGAGGCCCAATCGCTGGGCCAGAAAGTGAAGTCGAAGCTGTTCGGCTTCCTGATGAGCGGCGTGAGTAACCTGCGCCGCTTCCCGCCGTCGTCTGCGGTTCACATCGCGCGGGCCGACGACTACGACGGCGACCTGCTCGGCGTGCTGACCGCGCAGTTCGCGCACTTCCGCCCACACCTGGCCGTGGCCGGCAAGCGCGTGGTGCTGAAGCCGAACCTCGTCGAGTACAACCGGGCGAAGGTCATCAACACCGACACCCGATTCGTCGACGCCGTCATCCAGCTCTTCAAGAACGAGGGCGCGGCCGAAATCGTCGTCGCGGAGGGGCCGGGGCACTGGCGTAACGCCGGCTACCTCGTCAACGAGTCGGGGCTGGGCGACGTGCTGCGTAATCACGGCGTCCGCTTCGTGGACGTCAACCACGACGAGCCGGTCAAGACACCGAACCTCGGCCGCACGACGGGGCTGGAGTACCTGTACCTGTCGAAGACAATCGTCTCCGCGGACATCCTCGTGTCGCTGCCCAAGTTGAAGACGCACCACTGGGCCGGGGCGACGCTCTCGCTGAAGAACCTGTTCGGCACGCTGCCGGGCATCTGTTACGGCTGGCCGAAGAACGAGCTTCACTGGCGCGGCATCCCCAACAGCATCGTCGATATCGCCTGCACCCACACGCCGCACCTCGCCATCGTCGATGGCATCGTCGGCATGCAGGGGGACGGGCCGCTCAACGGCACCGCGAAGTTCCTGGGGGCACTCGTGATGGGCCTCGACCTCGTCGCCGTGGACGCGACCTGCTGCCGGCTGATGAAGCTGCCGGCCGAGCGCATCCCGACGCTGGTCCTCGCCGCGGCGAAGCAAGTCGGCTTGCTCGACGAGGCCCGCATCCCGCAACTCGGGGTGTCGATCGCGAGCCTGGCGCAAGCCTTCGAGTGGCCGCCGCACCTCGACCGCATCCTGGTCGCTGAGGCGACCGCAAGTTGACGAAACGAAGGCGGCCCGCGAGTCACCCGCGGGCCGCCTTCGGAGTTGGTGGTCGGGAGTTACTGCCCCGAGGTCGCCGCCGGCCGGTTCGCGGTGAACTTTATCACGGTTAGAGCCGCGAGGCCGACCGCGACGGTGCCGCACATGGTCACGAGGACCACGAAGAGCATCAGCCGGCCATGCGGGTTGGCCCCGAAAACCTTGTTGATCATCGGTGCCGGCTCGCGGCGCGACCCCGGTTGCGTGAACGGCTGGGCGAAGCCCTTCGGTTGAGCCGCAGGCTGGGCCAGCGTCAGCGTCGGGACTTCCTGTTGCGGTGCGGCGAACGGGCTGGGCGGGAACACGGCGACCGGCCGGGGCTTCGCGGGCGTCGGCGCGGTGGGCGCGAGCCGCGGGGTTTCGCGCGACGGCCGGGTCACCGTGGCGACACTCGCCGCACTCGCGACGGCGGCCGGGGCCGGGGCTTCCGACGGCGTGCGGGGCGAAAGCCGCTTGAGCAGTTGACTCGACGAGGCGGGGGCCGGCGCGGGGGCGGCCTTCGCGACCTCCTTGACGGCCGCGGCCGGCTTCACCTCGTCGAGGTTCAAATCCTCAAGGGCCGCCGGGCTGAGCTTCGGCATCTCGTCGTCCGACGGCTCCGCGATCGTGCCGGTGGCGTACTTCTCGAGGTCGTTGGCGATCTCGAGCGGCGTCTGGTAGCGGGCGTTCGGGTCCTTCGCCAGCATCTTGGCGAGGATCACGGCCAAGCCCTCCGGCACCTCCGGGCGGATCTGGCGGATCGGCGTCGGGTCTTTGGTCCGGTGCCACAGCAGCTTCTGCGACACGCTCCCCGACGGGAAGGCCGGGTGCCCGGCGAGCAAGAAGTAGAAGCTCGCCCCCATCGCGTAGATGTCGGCGCGGATGTCAACGGTGTGGCTGTTGGCGACCTGCTCCGGGGCGACGTAATCGGCCGTGCCGAGTACGATCTTGTCGTCGTACTTGACCGTCAGCATGTCGGTCTGGTCCTTGTAGAACCGGGCCAACCCCATGTCGAGAATCTTGGCGACCCCCCGGCGGTCGATCAGCACGTTGCCGGGCTTGATGTCGCGGTGGATGATGCCGCTGCGGAAGGCGAAGTCGAGGCCGATGGCGATTTGGCGGACGTAGTGGCAGGCCCGCCGCACGTCCATCGGCCCGCCCTTCTTGACCATGTCGAGCAGGTTCGAGCCGTCGACGTACTCCATGACGATGAAGTGGAGGTTGCCGTCCTGATCGATGTCGTGGGTGCGGACGATGTTGGGGTGTTCGAGCGACCCCGCAGCGCGGGCCTCGCGGTAGAACCGCCCGAGGGCCGCCGGCTGCTCGGCCTTCGCGGGCGGCAGCACCTTGATGGCGACGCGGCGCTTCATGTACATGTGCTCGCAGAGGAACACCTGGCCCATGCCGCCGACGCCGACACGCTCCAGCAACTTGTACTTGCCGATGGTGAAGCCTCGCCACTTGCCGAGTAAATACTGCTCGGCCTGGAAGTCGGTGATGAGGCCGTCCTCGACCATCGAGCTGGCGGCGTCGCGCGGGTCTTCCGGCAGGCCGCGGCCCATCTGGCGGCGTTGCAGGT
>JANXTD010000757.1 GCA_025352585.1 Fimbriiglobus sp. | reverse complement strand
CCGCCGGCGCGGCCGGGGTGACGATCGGGTGAGGGCTTTAAGCGTCGGTGACACTCTGGAGTTGCCCCCTGGTGACCATGTCCCGGATGCATTCGAGGATCGTGGCCACGGTGAAGTGCGGCTTGATCTGGTGGACGCGGTCGGCGATGTCGCGCTTCAGGAACGTCGAATTCGCGTCGATCGCCTCCCGATCGACGTAGAAAATCGTCGATCGCAGCTCCAGTTCGCCCGCGCTGAACGAACCGAACTCACGCACGACTTCGTCCACCACCCCCGCCATGTCCGGGTACTCGGTCTGGAAGTTGTTACTGAATTCCTCGCCGCGTTTGGTCGGGGCAATGACGTAGCCGAAGCCGCGACCGTACTGAACCGCGTCTTCGGTAATCACCCCCCGCCCACACGCCGCCGACAGGTCGCTAAGAACCTCAGACTCGAAGGGGCCGTAAGTGTACAGCCGGAAGTCGTAACCCAGTTGAATACCTTTCAACTCTTGGAGGAAGTAGAAGAGCTTCATCATCTGAGTCCTGCCTAACGTCTGATTCGGAACACCTCGGGCGAATCGAGCCAGAATAGCAACGCGGAGCTCGTAAACCAGTTCGTTCATTTGATATCCTCTATCATTTTAGATACGATAGCTCTCGCGGCGACTGCGTTTTCGGGTGCGGAGTAGAGCCGAACAATTTTGATCGGGTTGAGATTCAGATTGCGAACCACCGTGGAGTGCTGGGAGAGCGCCCTGACCCGGCGTAGCGAGTCGTCAGTCACGACCAAGATGTCTGACGCTACGAGCTTGTAAGCGGAGGTCCCCGACGACTCCGCAGTGGCCACGAGGAGGCCCAGGTTCTTCCGGATGACTCGCAGGAGGTCGAGGTGACCGTCCGTAGGATTTTCCGGGGTGTGAAATACTTCGCGGTAGTGGTCCCGGCGACGAAGCCGGTCGCCGTGTTCACCGCCGTCACCATCGGCGAGGTCCCCGAGGACGCGCCAGTCATTCCAGCGTAAGTACTCCCCGATCCCCTCGGCGGTCGGGTGAGGGAAGGCCCCTCCGCCCAAAATCGCATTCATTGCGTGCTTAAAATGGTGGTCGTAGGCGACGCGGGTTTTGTGGAAGTAGACTTGGGTGAACATGTAGTAGCGCGCCAAGACCATTGCCTCGGCGGCGTGGACGCCCCCTTCAGTCACACCGATCCGCAGGGCGTTCGGACTGTCTACTCCGGGGTCCGGGTCCATCTCGATCACGCGAACCGTGTTGACCAGGCGACGCCAGTCGTACCGGCCGTAGTCCACCCCAATGTGGAGCGAATCGCGGAGCAGGTAGTCCATCCGGTCGGCGTCCATTTGGCTGTCGATCAAATCCCTCCAGATCACTCGGCGGCCTACCCGCGAGTTGCCTTCGAGCAGGTCGGCGACCTCGTCGGCCTTGATCGCGGCGTCGTTGAGGGGGTGGTTTTCGATCGCGTCCTTGAGGGTGTAACGGATGGCCGCGCCGGAGTATGCCTCGTGCTTGTAGTGCTTCCCTTTGTTGTCCTTCGGGAACAGGTCTTCCGCCGCGTGGGAGAAGGGGCCGTGCCCAGTGTCGTGGAGCAAGGCCGCGAACCTTACAATTTGACGGTCCCGCCCGATCTCATCGTCGGTGAAACCGTGGGTCGATTTGAGCAGGTCGGATGACGAGCCGACAAGCGCGTCGAAGAGTTGGCCGGCGATGTGCATCACGCCGAGCGAGTGCTCGAAGCGGGTGTGCGTCGCCCCTGGGTAGACTTGGTCCGTCCAGGCGAGTTGGCGGATGCGGCGGAGTCGCTGGAACGTCGGGTGGTTGATGACCTCGCGTTCCCAGTCACTGAACCCGATGAAGCCGTGGACCGGGCAGCGAATCTCGTAAGTCCGGTGCTTGTTGTCCACGATGACTTTGCCTCACGTGAACAACACAACTGAAAGCCAAGTTACCACGGTAGTGGGCGCATGTCCAGATCGTTCTCAGGCAAGTGTTGCAAATTCAGCCAGGCTCCTCCGACGGACCCTCCCCGCCGCTTCGCCCTTGCCCCCCGCGCCCGCGCGCTTATCATGGCACCTTGCCGCACTCTGCACCCGCGTACCGGACACTGCCATGTCGATCGACAAGAGCCTCAAGACCAAGACCGGCGGCAACACCAACCGCAGCGTCATGAAGCGCACCGAGCGCATCCTCAAGATGATGGAAGACGGCAAGTGGACCGAAGGGCGTAGCCCCATCGCCCTGCCCAAGACCCGCGTCCAGAAGGTCGTCCTCAAGAAGAAGAAGGAAAAGGTCGAGGGCGAAGAGGCCGCGACCCCCGCCGCCGGCAAGAAGAAGTAACCGGCCCGCGTTGGTGCAGGGGAACCGCCGGCGTGGCCCGGCGGTTTCGTCGTTTCCAGAGGTCGCCCGTGCTGTACGCCCTCGCCATCGGTGCCAACCTCGGGGTCCGCGCCGCGACCCTCGACGCCGCCGTCCGCCGACTCCGTGCGGAGCCGGGGCTGCGGGTCGTCGCCGTGAGCCGTTGGTTCGAGACCGCCCCCGTCGGCGGGCCGGGCGGGCAGCCGGCGTACCTCAACGGCGCGCTCGTCGTCGAAGCCACGCGGTCGCCCGAAGACGTGCTGGCGCTGCTGCACCGCGTCGAGCACGAGTTCGGCCGCGTCCGCACGGTCGTTGACGGGCCGCGCACGCTCGACCTCGACTTGCTGCTCGCCGGCGACCGCGTGATTCACACGCCGACACTCACGGTGCCGCACCCGCGACTGGCCGAGCGCGGCTTCGTGCTGGTGCCGCTCGCCGAAGTCGCGCCGGAGATGGTCCACCCCGTTAGTGGCAAGTCGGTGCGTGAACTGCTCGCCGCGTTGCCGCCGGACCCGACGATCGTGCCGTGGACGGAGCCGCAGAAGTCGGGCGGGTCGCTGCGCGGCTTGAACGTCTTCGTCACCGGCTCGACATCGGGCATCGGCGCGGCGATCCGCGCGGCGTTCGTCGCCGAAGGGGCGCACGTCGTCGGGCACGGCCGGCGCGAGCGGCCCGGCGAGGCGCACGTCGCCGGCGACTTGGCCGACGCCGGGTTCGTCGAGCGGCTGCCGGGGTTGGCGTGGGAAGTCGCCGGCGGCCTCGACATCGTGGTGCTCAACGCCGGGGCCGACACCCTCACCGGGCCGGCGGCGGAGTGGAACTTTTCGCGCAAACTCGACGAACTCTTGGCCGTCGATTTACGCTCGACGATGCTGTTGGGCCGCGCCTTCGGCGAGCGGATGAAGCTGCGCGGCTCGGGCGTCATCCTCACGGTCGGCTGGGACCAGGCGGAACTCGGCATGGAAGGCGACAGCGGGCAGCTCTTCGCCGCGGTCAAGGGGGCCGTCATGGCGTTCACGCGCAGCCTGGCACTGAGCCTCGCCCCGGCGGTGCGGGTCAACTGCGTCGCCCCCGGCTGGGTCCGCACGGCGTGGGGCGAAACGGCGTCGGCCACCTGGCAAGAGCGGGTCCGCCGCGAAACCCCGCTGGGCGTCTGGGGGCTGCCGGAGGACGTGGCGGCCGCGGCGGTCTGGCTGGCGTCGCCGGCGGCGCGCTTCGTGACGGGGCAGACGATTCGCGTCAACGGCGGGGCCGTGCGATGATCGACGTGCTCCACGAAGACCCGCACCTGATCGCGGTGAACAAGCCGGCCCCGCTGCTGACGCAAGCCCCGCCCGGCGTGCCGAACCTCGAAGCGCTGGTGAAGGACTACATCAAAGCGAAGTACGCCAAGCCGGCGGGCGTCTACCTCGCGGTGCCGCACCGGCTCGACCGGCCGGTCACCGGAGTGATCCTGTTCGTGCGCAACACCAAGGCTGCGCAACGGGTCCAGGCGCAGTTCGAGGCCAAGTGCGTCGTGAAAGTGTACCGCGCGGTCGTCGCCGGGCGCGTGCTGGAGGACGCCGGGACGTGGCACGACTGGTTGCGCAAAGTCCCCGACGAGGCCCGCGTCGAGCGCGCCGCCGAGGGCGAGCCGGGGGCGAAGGCGGCGACGCTGCACTTCGCCGTCGTCGGCCGCAGTGACACCACGACGACACTGGAGTTGACGCCGGTCACCGGTCGGATGCACCAGTTACGCGTCCAGGCGGCCTGGCGCGGCTTCCCGATTCTGGGCGACGTTCAGTACGGCAGCGTCACGCCGTTCGGCCCGCCGGCCGATTTGCCGCGGGACGCGGTGATCGCGCTGCACGCGCGGTCGCTGACGCTCACGCACCCTTTCGGCGGCGCGGCACTGACCATCGTCGCGCCGGAGCCGCCGACGTGGGCGGGGTTCGCCGTACACTAACACCCCCCTCCCCTCCCGCGAGCCGAGCCGTGATCCTCCCGCCGTTCCAACTCGTGCGCAACGTCGCCCCCCAGCCGCGCGTGACGGACGTGCCCGGCCGCGTGCGGGAAGCCTGGCTCACGTCCACGATCGCGGCGAAGATCGCGCCGGGGATGCGGGTCGCGGTCGGCTGCGGCAGTCGCGGCATCCGCAACTACTTCGCCATCTCCAAGGCGACCATTGACGCCCTGCGCGAACTCGGGGCGCGGCCGTTCGTCGTCGCGGCGATGGGGTCGCACGGCGGCGCGACGGCCGCCGGGCAGCGCGAGTTGCTGGCGTCGTACGGCCTCGACGAAAGCCGCCTCGGCGTGCCGGTCGTCACCGACATGACGGCGGTGCAAGTCGGCGTCAACAGTTGGGGCGAGCCGTGCTGGTGGGACGCCAACGCGCTCGCCGCCGACGCCGTCGTGCTGGTGGCGCGCGTCAAGCCGCACACCGACTTCCGCGGGGCCTTCGAGAGCGGCCTCTTAAAAATGCTCGTCATCGGCCTGGGCAAGCGCGACGGGGCCGACCAGCACCACAGTTGGGGCACCCGCGGCCTGCGCGACATGATGCCGGAGACGGCGAAAGTGCTCGTGGCCAAGACGCCGTTCCTGGGCGGGCTGGCGATTCTGGAGAACGCCCACGAGGAGACGGCGCGGCTCGAAGTCGTCGCCGCCGGCGACCTGTTCGCCACCGAGCCGGGGCTGCTCGAAGAGGCCCGCCGCATCATGGGCAAGTTGCCGTTCGACGCCATCGACGCGCTGATCGTCGGCGAGTGCGGCAAGAACTACTCGGGCGCGGGGATCGACCCCAACGTGGTGGGCCGAATGCTCATCGAGGCCACCCCGGAGGCCGAGACGAATCACCCGCGCGTCACGCGCATGGCGGTGCTCGACATCTCCCCGGAGAGCCACGGCAACGGCACCGGCATCGGCATCGCCGACCTGACGACCAACCGCGCCCTGGCGTCGATCGACCCCGGCCCGTTCCGCATGAACAACCTGACCGCCCGCTTCCTGTGGCGCTCGAAACTCCCGCTGGGCTTTGACACCGACCGCGAGTGCATCCAGTCGGCGATCGACACCTGCTGGCAGCCGATCGAAGGCCGCCTGAAGGTCTGCGTCATCCCGAACACGCTCGAAGTCGCCGAGGCGTGGGTTTCGCCGGCACTGGCCGACGACGTGCGCGGCAAGCCGGGCGTCGAACTGGTGGGCGAGGCGCGCGAATTGCCCTTCAACGAGTTGGGCACGCTGCGGCAAGAACTGCTCTTCCCCCACAGCGTGCGCGGCCGGCGGGCGAAGTAAGAAATTTTGCCGCAGAGACGCAGAGTCGCAAAGAAAACCAAATTCAAGTTTTGGTTTTCTCTGCGACAAAACGTTTTCGTCTTTACAGACTTCCCGCGGGCGTCTCCACCACAGGTACCGGGGCCGGGGTTGGCTTCACTGCACTTTCGGTTAGCTCCTTCGAGTACAGCACCATCGCTGCGCCCAGGCCGACGAAGACGATCCCCACCAGTAGCAGGGGGTTCGGCATCTCGAAGTGGAAGTTGGCCCAGCCGTCCTTCTGGCTCGGGTGCCAGACGCTGCTGATTAGCGTGTTGATCACGGGGGCGAGGCCGAAGATGATCGGGGCGATGTACAGCTTGTACGAGGTCGGCGGCAACCCCGCCTCGCGCGCCGCGGCGATCGACGTGCTGGTGGCGAAGACGACGCACATGGCACCCACGGCCCCGGCGACGCCGGCCAAGGAACTGAAGGCGACGGCGTTGCCCTTGATCTCCGGCCACTCGAGTTGGCCCGAGGCGAAGAGGATCAGCGGGAAGACGACGCCGAGGACGAAGTACGCTAAGCCGACGCACAAGATCGCGGCGAGGCGGCCGTTCGGCTTGCCGCCGAATTCGAGGCCGCCGAAGGCGATGATCGGCACGTAGGTGCCCCACGACAGCCCCGCCAGGACCACGTAACCCCACCACGGAATGTTCATCGAGCTTGCTCCAGGAGGCGATCGGCAGACACGACGATTGTAGGCGGGGCGTCAGCGCCGG
>JANXTD010000719.1 GCA_025352585.1 Fimbriiglobus sp. | reverse complement strand
TGACGCCGGGGCTGCCGTCGATGCCGGAGTCGCCCCGCTTCGGGGCCGGGCCTTCCTCGACCGTGACGACGTGGCCGAGCAGCACGGCGCGGTCGGGGTTCACCTTGACCACGACCTTGAGGAGGTCGGCCACCACCTTGTCGGGCAGCGGCCCGAGCCTGCCGATCACCCGCACCGGGCGTTCCGTCTGGCCCTCTTCGATGAACCCGCCGCTGGCGTTGAGGTTGTTGGCCCGGATGGCCGCCTCGACCTCTTGCAGCGACAGCTTGTACTCTTCGAGCTTGGCCGGATCGACCAGCACCTGGTACTGCTTCTTGTCGCCGCCCATGACGATCACCTCGGCGACGCCGGGCAGCCGCAGCAGCCGGGGGCGGACCAGCCAGTCGGCGGTCGTCCGCAAGTCCATCCGGTCTTCGAGCGGGGTGCGGAAGGTGGCGGCGTGGGACCGACCGCCGTGGAGGAACGTCGCGGTCCGCCCCGGCGTGCCCGCGTCCCAGTTCGGGTTCTGGAAAGCGACCCGCTCCCACGCCTCGGGGCGGTTGCGGTCGCCGGGACGCCACAGGGCCAGGGCGTACTGAGTCCCGCCCCCCGTCCGCTCGGCCATCAGGCCGGTTTGGCCGACCGCCGCGAGGTCGCCGCCCCGCGGCCCTTTCCGGCGACTGATGCCGACGTGCATGATCTGCCCCATGATCGACGCCGGCGGCGTCATCTGCGGCTTGATGCCGGGGGGCAGCGTCACCACCGCCATCCGCTCGGCGACGACCTGGCGGGCGTACCGCACGTCCGTCTTCCAACTGAACTCGACGTAGACGACGTTCATGCCCTGGCTGGACTGGCTGCGGACGGCCTCCACCCCGGACGCCCCGAGCAGGGCCGTCTCGACGGGCTGGGTGACCAGCGACTCGATCTCCTCCGGCGACAGGCCGGGGCACTCGGTCAGGATCACCACCCGAGGCCGGTCGAGGTCGGGGAACACGTCGATGGGCATGGCGGTGGACAGGTAGCCCCCGGACACCAGCGCGACGAGGCACGCGGCCAGGACGAGCGTCCGGTGGGTGAGGGCGAGGCGGATTACGGCGTTGAGCATGACTATTTCCCCTCGTCTTCGTTCTTGTGCAGACTGCCGTCCGCGTGGATGTGGTAGCCCTTCGGCGTGCCGCTCGCGCCGCCGGCCTTGACCATGCGGTTCAACTGGGCGGCCCCGCCCTGCACGACGTAGGTGCCAAGCGGCAGCGACCCGTCGTTGGCGAGGACGACCTGCTGCCGGTCTTGCAGCAGGACGCGGACGGGCCTCCGCTCGAAGGTGTTGACGTTCTGGGTGAAGACGAACGCCTCCGGGCCGTCGCGGGCGACCGCGTCGGCGGGCAGGACGAACACGCCGTCGAGCTTCTCGACCCGGACCAGCAGCCTGGCCCTCTGGCCGGGCCGGAACCGCCAGAGTGTCAGTGACCGCCCCTCGTCGTCCACCACCCGCGACTCGTTCGCCAGCGGCATCAGGAACGCGAACGTGCGGTTAAGCGGGTCGATGGCGTTCGACATCTGCCGGATGCGGAAGGTCTGTTTCACCTCGCCCCAGTCCGCTGTGGCCTCTTCTTGGAAGTCCACTTCGACCGGCCACTTCTCCCTGACGCTCCGCTCCAGGAGCGGCGTCTCGTCGCGGAAGGCCCGGCCCTCGACGGCGAGGAGTTGGTGGTTGGCGAGCGTGCAGAGCGTCTGCCCGGCCTGCACCTGCTGCCCGAGATCGACCTTGAGTTCCTGCACCTCGAACGCCGCCGGCGGCTCGGGAGGCCCGCCCGAACCCGGTACCGAGAGGGACACGCCGGGGGGCCGGGGCGGGGCGGCGACGGTGACCTCGCGGACGAACTTGCCCCCGGCCACGGCGTCGATCTGGTCGGGGGAGAACCCGCGGCTGAGCAACTCCTGGCGGTAGGCGTTGACGGCGACTTCGAGCCGGGTGACCTGGTTGTCCACCTCGATGACGCGGGCCTCGGCGACCGCGCCGGCGGAGGCGACCAGCCGCTTCCGCTGGGCCTGGGCGAGGGCGATGTCCTGGGTGGACTTGAACAGGTCGGTCTGGGTCAGGTGCAGGGCCTCGCTCAACACCTTGAGGGTGAACAGCACGCCGCCGGGGCGGACGGCGTCGCCGGGGACGCGGGCGATCCCGACGACCACGCCCGTGACGGGGGCGGCCACGCCCCGGTCGCTCAGGCCGGGCCGGTCCACGACCATGCCCGGCACCGGG
>JANXTD010000710.1 GCA_025352585.1 Fimbriiglobus sp. | reverse complement strand
GTCGTGCGGGGCCGCCCGCCGGGGTAGACGGGCAGGTGAGGCTCGACCAGCGCCCACTGCTCGTCGGTGATGTCACTGGGGTAAAGTTGGGTTCGCATGGGCCATTATACGCACCCCATCACCCCTTATGGGACAGTCACTAATCCTACAGCCGTAGTTGCTAAAATAACCCTGCCAAGGAGCACCGGCGAGGGGCGATCATGTCAGGACGGCCGACGGCGAAGCAGGTGGAGCGGTGGGCGCGGGAAGTCGAGGTCGTCGGCGGACGCATCGGCCGGCACTTCGCCCGCAGCGAGCCCCGCCGGCGGGCGGTCGGCTACATCCGGGGCTTGCTCGGCGACGCCGAGCGGAAGAACGGCTGGCAACTCGCCGAGGCGCTCGGCGACGCGACGCCGGACGGCGTGCAGCACCTGCTCGCGCGGGCCGACTGGGACGCCGAAGCCGTCCGCGACGAGCTAATCGGCTACGTCGGCGACCGGCTGGGCGACCCCGGCGGCGTGCTGGTCGTGGACGAGACGGGGTTCCTCAAGAAGGGCGTGAAGTCCTGCGGGGTGGCGCGGCAGTACACCGGCACCGCCGGCCGGATCGAGAACGCCCAGGTCGGCGTGTTCCTCGCCTACGCCGGGGCGAAGGGCCACGCGCTCGTCGACCGGGCCCTGTACCTGCCCAAGGAGTGGGCGGGCGACCGCGCCCGGTGCGACGGGGCCGGTGTCCCGGAGGACTTGGGGTTCGCGACCAAGATCGCGCTGGCCCGGCGGATGGTCGGGCACGCCTGCGACCGCGGCTTACCCGCGCGATGGGTCGCGGCGGACTCGGTGTACGGGTCGGACTACGCGTTCCGGGCCGCCCTCGAGGCCCGCGGGCTGGGCTATGTGCTCGGCGTGCGGACGGACTTCTGCGCGTGGGTCGGCGTCCGCCAGGCGCGGGCCAAGGCGCTCCTGGCCGAGGTGCCGGCGGGGTCGTGGCGGCGGCTGAGCTGCGGGGCCGGGTCGAAGGGGCCGCGGTGGTACGACTGGGCGGTGACCCGGCTGAACGGCCCGGAGCCGGGGAAGGCGTGGCGGTGGCTGCTGATCCGGCGGGGCGTGGCGGACCCGAGCGAGGTGGCCTACTTCGCCTGCGGCGGGCCGCCGCGGACGGCCCTCGGGGAGTTGGTCCGCGTGGCCGGGATGCGGTGGGCGGTCGAGGAGTGCTTCGCGCTGGCCAAGGGGGACTGCGGGCTGGACGAGTACGAGGTGCGGAGCTGGAGGGGGTGGCACCGGCACGCCACGCTGAGCCTGCTGGCGCTGGCGCTGGTCGCCGCGATCCGCTCCCGCCTGCCGAAGCCGGCGGGGCGGAAAAAGGGGGCGACCCGCTGGTCCGGGTGAGCGTGCCCGAGGTGCGGAAACTACTTCTCAAGCTAGTCTGGGCTTCGCTCCCGTCGGCCGAGCGGGTCCTGGCCTGGTCGGTCTGGCGTCGGCGGCACCAGCACCGCGCCAGGGTGTGCCACTATCGCAAGAGGAAGGCCAAGCCGCCCGATTGGTAACTACGGCTGTAGGACTAGCGTCCACGCCCCGGCGTCGGTGACGCAGCCGTGCCGCAGGTCGAGCTACTTCAGCCGGTGAATCAGCCCCGAATTCACGAGCAAGTCGATGCCCTCCTCGCCGGCGTTGCAGCAGTTGAGTTGCAGGTGTTCGAGCCGCTTCATGTGCGGCGACTCGCAAATCGCCCGGATGTCGGTGACCGAGAGGTACGCGCCGGCTTCGTTGAAGGTGTTGGCTGCAGCGTGGAAGCTGTGCGGGTGGAAGGCGAGCGTGTGGAGCGACGCGAAAGAGGGGTTGTCGGCCAGAATCTGGGTGGGGTAGTCGTCCTGGCAGTGGATATGTAACTCGCGGAGTCGATCCAGCGACGCGGCGAAGACTTCAAACGTGTCGAACCGTTCGCAGGCGAGATAAACCGACTCGAGACGGGTCGCCCCGGCGACAAATTCCGGGAGTCCTTTGTGATAGCACTCGCTTTGAGTCTCGTCGGAGCCGACCTGGAGCGACCGCAAGTTGCGACCCAGCGGCGTTGGGCCGAGCGGAGTCGCGCTGGAGCCGACTTTGAGGGTGTGCAGCCAGCGCCAGGCCGCCAGCGTGTTCGCGTCGTACGCCCCCTCCAGTGCTCGACGACCGCCTCCCAGAGCCAGCCGCGGCGCAGCGTGTACTCGAAGGTTACGCCGCGCCGGAGCAGCCCCTTCGCCTTGAAATTCTGCGTCGCGATCTTCTC
>JANXTD010000701.1 GCA_025352585.1 Fimbriiglobus sp. | reverse complement strand
CGACGCCGTCCAGGCCTTCGCGGTAGGCCGCGATCGCTTGAGGGCCGCCCAGCATCCACGCCAGGAGCAGCTTCGCGTGGACGGTCAGGTAGTGGTGCGGCCCGAACACCTGCGCGAGTTGCTCGACCAGCTTCCTCGCGTGGGGGGTCGCGGCCCGCGGCCCCTCGACGGCTCGGGCGGCGAACATGCTGGTCATCCGTTGGCAGCACCCCAACAGGTCGGGCGGGGCGTCGCCCTTCTGCAACGACGCCATGAGCGTCGCGAGGAGCGGCACCGCCTCGGCGTACTGGTCCTCCTGCATTCGCAACTGGACCAACGCCAGCAGTGTGGTTTGCGTCTGGATGTGGTGCTCACCGAGCTTGCGCTTGCGCACGGCGTACGACCGCTCGAAGAGCCGCGCTGTCTCGCCCGTCGAGCCGTGCAGGTACCAGGTGAAGAAGGCGTAGCCCGTCTCGGCGTCGATCAGGGCGAGGTCGTCGGGGTCGGGGGCCTTCTTGAAGACGGCGATGGCCTCCTGGAACAGGTCGTCCTTCACCTCGTCGTCGAGCAGCGACCGCGCCTGCGCGAAGGCCAGGATCGAGCGGCCGAGGTCGGGGTGGCCCGGCGGCAGGTTCGCGCGGTACAGCGTCAAGGCCTCCGCGATCATCGGCTCGGCCTCGCCGGCGTGGCCGAGGCCGAAGTAGGCCGTGCCGATGTCGTGCAGCAGCTCCGCCCGGACGAGGGGCCGGCCCCGGAAGCCGTCGCCGCCGTTCAACTTGGCGAGGCCGTGCCTCAAGACATCGCTGACGGCCGTGGCGTCCTTGGGGTTGCGGAAGCCGAGGCACGCGCTGCCGACGAAGAGCTGGTCGTGCGGCTGGAACATCTCCTTGAGGAACTGCGTGACCTGGGTAGCCCGCTCGGCCTCGTCGCTCGCCTGCTTGGCGGCGGCCACGGCGACGCCCTGCTCGACCTGGGCCATCAGGCGCGACCGGTCGGCCTCCCCGGCCAACTCCTTCTGCCGGCTGGCCTGTTCCGAGAAGGCGACGCTGCTGGCGACCCCGCCGAGGCCCAGCAGGCCGAGCGACGCCGCCAGCGACGCCGCCAAGACCGCCTGCTTCGGGTTCCTCCGGCACCACCGGAACGCCCGCTCGCCGACGCCGACCGGGCGGGCCAGGATCGGGCGGCCGTCGAGGAACCGCGCCAGGTCGTCGCGGAGCGCCCCGGCGGTCGGGTAGCGGCGGGCCGGCTCCTTTTGCAGGCACTTCAGGCAGACCGTCTCTAAGTCGCGCGGGACGGCCCGCTGGAGCCACGTCGGGGGGACCGGCTCCTGGTTGCGGACCTGGTCGAGGATGTCCACCGCCGAGACGCCCACGAACGGCGGCCGGCCGGTCAGTAGCTCGTACAGGATCGCCCCGATGGCGTAGACATCCGCGGCCGGGCCGACCGCCCCGCCGCACGTCTGCTCGGGGGCCATGTAGCTCGGGGTGCCGGGCGTCTGCCCCGAGGCGGTGAGGCCCACGGCCGCGTCGAGCGCCTTGGCGAGGCCGAAGTCGCCGATCTTCGGGACGCCAAGGGGGCCGGACAGTAACACGTTGGCCGGCTTGAGGTCGCGGTGGACGATGCCGGCCTCGTGCGCGGCCTGGGCACCGCCGGCGACCTGGCGCGCCACCTCGGCGGCCGCCCGCGGCGGCTGGGGCGTGCCCCTGGTCCGGCCCGCCAGGGTGCCCCCGGCGACGTACTCCAGGACGACGAACGGCTTCCCGTCGAGCGTGCCGGTCTCGTAGATCGGGACGACGTTCGGGTGGTCCAGCCGGGCGATGGCCCGCGCCTCCGCGCGGAAGCGGCTGACTTCCTCCGGCCCCGCCATCGCCCCGTTGAGCAACAGTTTGATGGCGACCGTCCGGTTCAGGGCGGACTGCCGGGCCTCGTAAACGATGCCCATGCCGCCGCGGCCGACCTCCCGCAGCAACTCGTAACCGGGGATCGCGGGGACCGGCCGTTCGGCCGCGGGCGGCCCGCCCGCCGACGACCCCGGTGGGCGGGCAGGGTCCAGAACCGCCGCACGAAGTCGTGTGATAAAGGGGTCACCTTGGTCCTGCGTCGTGAGGTGCGAGCAGCAGGACGGGCAGCCCTCCAAGTGCTCCCCCACGTCGGACAACTCCGGGTCGCGGAGTTCGCCGCGGAGGAACGCGGCCAGGCGGAGCGGTGTCGGGTGTGCGACCATCACGGCCAGGCCCTCGGGAACGTGTGACCGGGCGTCGCCTCCGATCGCCCTTCGATGGAGAAGGCACCCCCCGCCGAAATCTGTCGGCCCGCGAGCAATTATTCCAAGTACTGGGCGATTTCCGCCCGGAGGCGGGCCAAGAGTCGGGACTTGGCGGAGTAGACGGCCGCCACCGACATGCCGAACTCTCGGGCGACGTCCCCCGGCTTGCACTCCTCGAACACGAGCCGCCGGAACACGGCGACGGTCTGCGGCTCGAACTCGGCCGCGACGACCTCGAAGAGCCGCTGGAAAATGTACCGGTCGTGCTCCTCATCCCAGGCGCGGGACAGCTCGCTGGCCGGGTCCTCGAGCTGCGTCAGGCTGTCGGGGGCGAACGGGGACCCCTGGACCGTGGCGAGCCGGCCGGCCTCGAAGAACTTCTTCGCCCGGTTCCCCGCCACCGTCCGGAGCCAGGTGCGAAACGCCCCCTGCCGGCCGGTGTGCTCGAAGTCCGGGAGCTTGCGGACCAGCACGGCCATGACATCGTGGCCGAGGTCCTCGGCGTCGTGCTCCCGGATGCCCCGGCTGCGGAACCAACTGTTCAGGAACGGCTGGTAGAGCGCCACGACCCGACGCCAGGCCGACTCGTCGCCGCCGCGGGCGCGATTCAGGAGTGTGAGGGAGGTGATCTCCATGCCACTCTTTCAGCACCTCGCGGGCGATTCGGCGGGACGTCTCCGGGCGCAAGGCGTGGCCCGGACAGTCCCATTGTCGGCCGCGCCAAGGGATTTCGCCACATTTTTCCCGCCGCGCGTCAGAAAACGCCGCGCCCCGCCTTCTCGTGGCGAAACGGTGCCGCCCCCCTCGGCGAAAGTTCGTCCCGCACGCCCCCCGCCCCGGCCCCCGGCCCGTACCCCACAAGGCGACCCCCATGAATCGGTCCTGGTTACCGCCGAGCCTGCGTCCCGCGTCCCGAGCGGCCCGGAGCAAGGGTCGGCACCCGAAGCCGACGCCCGACCTGTTCCGGCCCCAGTTCGAGCGGCTCGAGGACCGGACGGTGCCGACCGTCAGTCCCGGCGGGGACGGGGCCGTCGGGTCGCTGTCGCTGACGTCCCCGCTGCAACTGGGGCCGGACGAGGCTCTGCACATCGACCTCGGCAGCCCCACGAGCTTCGACCGGGTGCTCGCCGCGGGGCAGGCCGTGGGCTTCGACGGGTCGCTCGAAGTGACCGCCCTCGCCGGCTTCGACCCGGCACCGGGCACGGTGTTCGACATCGTGAGCGGGGCGGGCGGCAGCGCGGGTAAGTTCGCCACGCTGACGCTGCCGGCCCTCGCCAGCGACAACACGCTCCAGCCGGTCTTCACGCCCGACGGCCTGTCGCTCGTCGTCGCCGAACCCGACCGCCCCACGGGGCAGTCCCAGTCGCGGTTCTCGGGCGGCTCGGCGCTCGCGACCGTCGCCGACTACGCCAAGTTCTTGAAGGGTGAACTCACGTCTTTCGCCGCGAACGGACTCGACTACAGCGTCCAGGGGCAGACCTTCACGGGCGACTTCCTGTTCGGCGTCGGCAAGACGGCCCGCAGCGGCCCGGTCGTCGCGCTGGCGGCGAGCAACGTGTCGGCGTCGCTCGGCGGCGGCCTCGTCACCCTGGCCAACGGCGGCGGCACCTTCTTCGTCTCCAAGGCCGGCGTCGCCGGCAACGCCGCGATCGACCTGGCCGTCGCCCCGTCCGCAGGCGTCGGCTTCAGCGGCACGTTCTCCCTGGCGATCAACACCGGTGGCAAGGCGTTCGACGACTCGGTCGTCGTCGGCGGGAGCGTGCTGAGCGTGAGCGCGCCGGCGGGGCCGTACTTCCGCGTCGTCGGCGAGAACGTGACCCTGACCGTGGGCGCGCAGCAGGTCTCGGGCAACTTCGGCCTGGAGGCCGCCCGCACC
Source organism: Fimbriiglobus sp. (assembly GCA_025352585.1). Taxonomy (GTDB): domain Bacteria; phylum Planctomycetota; class Planctomycetia; order Gemmatales; family Gemmataceae; genus Fimbriiglobus. The sequence goes on along the minus strand of JANXTD010000701.1, from coordinate 1,384 downwards.
CAGGAGAACGGCAAGTCCGTGCCGGTCGTCCGGGCGTTCGCGTCGAACGTGGCGGCGACCCTGGTGAGCGACGGCACGGGCGTCGAGGTGTCGAACGGCAGCGGCGGCTTCGTGCTGCGCTCGGGCGGGGTCGCGGCCCAGTTCGGCGGCGACGTCAAGCTCGTCGGCATCGAAGGCCTCGCACTCGAGGGCCGCGTCACCGTCGGGCTGAACAACTCGGGCCGGCCCGTCTCCGAGTCGTTCGCCTTCAGCGACCAGTCGGCCGTCAGCGTCGAGTTCCCGACGGCCGCCAAGGTGACGCAGTTCGGCGGCAGCCTCAAGCTCGAGGTCGCCGACTTCCTGAGCGTCAGCGGCGAGTTCGCCATCGAGCGGGCCGCCGCCACGCCGACCACGCCGCCGGCGGTCCTCGTCGGCGTGAACAACCTGAGCGCGTTCTTCGGGACCGGCCTGGGGACCGCGAACCCCACGGGCGTGCGAATCGGCGGCAGCCTGGGCCTCGAACTCCTCGGCAAGCAGGGGGCGAAGCCCTCGGGCTACGCGATCGACGTCACCGGCTCGGCGCAGCTCCTCGGCGTGGACGGCCTCACCCTCGGCGGCACCGTGCGCGTCCGTCGCAACACGACCGGCGGCACCGTCGATCAAACCATCGGCGGCGTCCCGATCCTGTTCGGGGCCGGCGAGGAGCGTCTGCAACAGGTCAGCGGCTCGCTGCAACTGCAAGTCCAGGACTCCGTGGCCCTGTCCGGCGACTTCGCGTTCACGCGCACGGCCGTGACGGCCGGCGCGACCACGACCACGACGATCACCGTCGGGGCGGCGAACGTCACCGCGTTCCTCGGCTCCGGCCTCGGCACCGCCGACGAGACGGGCGTGAAGATTACCGACGGCACGCTCGGCCTCCGCGTCGTCAAGGCCACCAGCACCAACAAGTCGCAGCCGGACCAGCCTGCCAAGTACGCCATCGCCGCGTCCGGCAAGGCGTCGCTGCTGCTCTCGGACGTGTCGATGCCGGTGACGGCGGACGCGCGGCTCGAGGTGCGCGTCAACAGGACCGGCGCGCCGATCACCGACGGCCCGATCACCGTCCCGACGGCCGCCGGCGACCGGCCGGTGCCTTTCGACTTCCCGACCGCCTCGGCCGCCCCCTACGTCGGCGGCAACCTAAACCTCGACGTCGGCGGATTCGCGTTGTCCGGGGCGTTCGGCTTCTCGCAGTCGGTCACCCCCGCGGTCGCGCCGGGCACGGTCACGACGCGGAAGATTCTCGTCGGGGCCAACAACGTCAGCGTCGGCCTGATGACCGGCGACATCGGCTTCCAGCTCACCGGCGGCCAGCTCGGCCTGGTGGTCATCACCAAGACCAACTCCGCCCCCGGCGCGAAAG
>JANXTD010000698.1 GCA_025352585.1 Fimbriiglobus sp. | reverse complement strand
TGGAACGTCACCTTGGCCTTGGCCACGGCGTCCGCGATCTCGCGGCCCTCGCTGACGTGGTGCGTCAGCGGCTTCTCGCAGTAGATGTGCTTCCCGGCGGCGGCCGCGGCCAGGCACGGGATGGCGTGCCAGTGGTCCGGCGTGGCGATCACGACTGCGTCGAGGCCCTTGTGCGCGAGTAGTTGGTGGAAGTCGGCGTAGGCGGCGACGGGGGCGACCTTGCCGGACTTGGCGCGGCCGGCATACTTCTTATCGACCATCTCGGCGGCGATGTCGGTCCGCTCCTTGACCACGTCGCAGACGGCGACCACTTCGACGCCCTCGCGGCCGAGGAAGCCGCCGAGGTGGCCGCGGCCCATCGTGCCGACGCCGATGAAGCCGACGGCGAGCCTCTCGGACGGCGCGGCCTGCCCGGACTTGACCCAGACGAGCGGGGCCGCGGCGACGGCGGCGGACTTCAGGAACGTGCGGCGGGAGAGCATAGCGACCTTGCGGAAACGTGGGGAGGGTGGCGGGCGGAACCGGATCGTAACCGGCGTGCGTGTCGAAGGGAAGCGTCAAATTGCGTCGGTCGGAAAGTATCCACGCCGGGGGACGATCGACCAGTGTCCGGCGCGACCACCCCGTGAATTGCGGCGAATCGTGGGTGCACGAGTGGCGGAACGGGGTTTGCTTTCGGGGAAAGTGAACCCGATCACGCCTCGGCTCGTTGTAACTCTATGAACTCCTCCCCCGACAGCGGCACCGTCGTTTTGACCCCCCCGCCACCACTGGCAGCTTCACCCCCGGCGCGCCGGCCCCTGTTGGCGTACGTCGGCCAGGTCGGCAGCCTCGTCGGTACGGTTGCCGTACTGGCCGCGGGGGCGCTGCTATTTCGCCACCTGCAAGCCAAGTCGCCGGCCGAGACCCCGTCGGCCGCGCCGGCGGCCGGGGCGAAGGCTCCGCGCGTCGAGCGGGTGTCGGCAGACACCCTGAGCGTTCCGGCCGAGGTGGCGAAGTCGCTAGGCGTGCGGACGCAGGAGGCCAAAGCCGCCGACCGGCCGCGGCCGCTGCCGGCGTTCCAGGGTAGCCTGGCGATCGACAGCAACCGGCTCGCCCGCATTCACTCGCGGCTTGCCGGCGAAGTCGTCGCGCTCGGCACCCCCGAGGGCGGCGAGTCCGAACGCCCCACCGGCGGGGCGGGGCCGCGCAGCCTTCGCGCCGGCGACGCGGTCACCGCCGGGCAGTTGTTAGCCGTGCTGTGGAGTAAGGAACTCGGCGAGAAGAAGAGCGAACTCGTCGATACGACGCTGAAGCTGAAGCTCGACCGCGAGAACCTGGCCCGCTTCCGCAGCCTCACCGAAGGGGTCATCGCCGAGCGGCAAATCCGCGAGGCCGAGGCGACCGTGCGGGCCGACGAGAACGCCGTGGCCCGCGTCGAGGCGACCCTGCGGGCCTTGCGCCTCAATGACGACGAGATCAAGGCGATCGGCCTCGGCGCGGAGAAGGTCGGCAGCCCCGAGGAACGCCGCGAACTGTCCGCCGGCCGGACCTGGGCGCGCGTCGAGGTGCGCTCGCCGTTCGCCGGCGTGATCCTCGAAAAGAATACCAACGTCGGCGACGTGACCGACACCGTCGCCGACCTGTTCAAGGTCGCCGACCTGAGCCGGCTGACGGTCTGGGTCAACGTCTACGAGGACGACTTGCCGGCGCTGCAAGCGTTGCCGAAGCCCATTCGATGGGAGGTGCGGTTGTCGAACCAGAGCGGGGCGGTCTACCCCGGCCAGCTCGAACAGATCGGCGCGCTGCTCGACCCCAACCAGCACACCGTCCCGGCCAACGGTACGGTCGATAACTCCAAAGGCGAGTTGCGGGCCGGGCAGTTCGCCACTGCCGTGGTCGTGGTGCCGCCGGTGCCGGGCGAGGTCGAGGTGCCGACGGCGGGGCTGGTCGAGGACGGCAAGGACAGTGTGGTGTTCGTGCAGCCCGACCCGGCGGCGAACCTGTACACCCGCCGCGCGGTGACCGTGACCCGCCGCTTCCACGACGTGGCGTACGTGTCGGGTGGGGTGAAGCCGGGCGACCGCGTGGTGATCGGCGCGGCGATCCAGTTGAAGCAGGCACTCGACGACGCGCCGGACTTCGTGGCGAAGTAGACCCCCCGTTCCGAGGCCCCCGCCCGTGCTCGCCAAACTCGTCGCCTGGTCGCTCGACAACGTCATCCTCGTGGTGCTGGCGACCGCGGCGCTCGCCGTCGGCGGGTCGTTCGCCTTCGTCAACGTCAACGTCGAGGCCTACCCCGACCCCGCGCCGCCGATCGTCGAGGTCATCGCGCAGTGGCCCGGCGGCAGCGCCGAGGAGGTCGAGCGGCAAGTTACCACGCCGCTGGAGGCGGCGCTGGCGGGGATGCCGGGGCTGACTTACACGCGCAGCAAGTCGCTGTTCGGCCTGTCGCACATCCGCAACCAGTTCGACTACGGCGTCGATTTCGAGAAGGCCAAGCAGGAAGTCATCAACCGCATGCAGTTGGCGGTGCTGCCCAAGAACGTCACCCCGCAAATCTCGCCCACCTCGCCGACGGGTGAAATCTTCCGCTACACCCTCTCCGGCCCCAAGGACGCCCTCGGCCACCCGGTCTACGAACTGCGCGACCTGACCTCGCTGCAAAACTTCACCCTCGACCGCGAGTTGAAGCGCGTCCCCCGCATCGTCGGCACCGCGGCCCAGGGCGGCGAGACCAAGCGCTACGAGGTGCAGGCCGACCCCGACCGCCTGGCGCTGTACGGCGTGTCGCTGCAATTTATGGAGGACAAGATCGCAGCGAGCAACAAGAACGCCAGCGGCGAGTACCTCACCCAGGGGCCGACGGTCCAGGTGGTCCGAGGCATCGGCCTCATCGGCAAGGGCGAAGACCCGATGCCGGCGACGTTCCTGATGAAGACCCCCGCCGAGGCCGCACGCTACCTGCGTACCGAGGAAGTCCGCCGACTGCGCGAGATTCGCCAGGTCGTGCTGCTGAGCGTGAACAACCAGCCGGTGCGCGTCGATAACGTCGTCGATAGCGGCCCACTGCTGAACGCCGACGGCAGCCCGCGCGTCGCCGACGAGCAGTTCGGCCAGCGGGGTGTGGTCGTCGGCCGCGTCACCCGGCTGGGCCGCGTCGGCATCACCCGGCCGATCAAGGACGACGACGGCCGCGAGGTCCTCGACGCCAAGGGCGAGCGCACCTGGAACACCGACGACGACGTGGTCCGTGGCATCGTGCTGCTGCGCAAGGGCGGCGAGTCATTGCCGGCCCTCGCCGACCTCAAAGTCAAGATCGCCGAGTTGAACGCGGGCGGGCGGATGCCGCCGGGCGTCAAAATCGAGTCGTACTACGACCGCACCGACCTCATCGGCGTGACCACCGAGACGGTCCACGAAAACCTCGTGGTCGGCCTCGGGCTGGTGTCGATGATTTTGCTGCTGTTCCTGTCGAACGTCCGCGTCACGCTGATCGTCGCCGTGAACATCCCGTTAGCACTGCTGTTCGCCTTCGGCGTGCTGTTCGCCCGCGGCAAGTCGGCCAACTTGTTGTCGATCGGCGCGGTCGATTTCGGCATCATCGTCGATTCGACCCTGATCCTCGTCGAGAGCATCTACCGGCACCTCGGCGACCCGACTGAAGCCCACCTGACCAACCGGCAGAAGATCGTCAAGGCGGCCACCGAGGTGCAACGCAGCCTGCTGTTCGCCACGCTGATCATGGTCTGTGCCCTACTACCGCTGTTCACGATGACCGGCCCCGAGGGGCAAATCTTCGGGCCAATGGCCGACACCTACGCCTTCGCGCTGGCCGGGGCGCTGCTGCTGGCCGTGACCGTGTCGCCGGTGCTGTGCGTCATCCTGCTGCGGCACACCAAGCCGGCCCGCGACAACCTGCTCGTCGCCGTCATCAAGGGCGGCTACCTCTGGCAACTGCGGCTGTTACTGCGGCTGCGCTGGCCGGTCGTCGCGGCGTTCGCGGTCGCGCTCGGCATCACCGGGTTCACCGCGGCGACGATGGGCCGCGAGTTCATGCCCGAACTTGAGGAGGGCAACTTGTGGATTCGCGGGGTCTTCCCGGTCAACATCTCGTTCGACGAGGCGTCGGTGCGGGCCAAGGCGATCGGCGAGGTCATCCGCAAGTACCCCGAAGTCGAACTGGTGTCGCCGCAACTCGGCCGGCCGGACGACGGCACCGACTCGACGACGTACTCGAACGTCGAGACCTTCGTGCCGCTCAAGCCGTTCGACCAGTGGCCGGTGAACCCCGCCCTCGGCCGGCCGCGCACCAAGCCCGAACTGATCGCCGTGCTCAACGACGACCTCGAACGGCTGTTCCCCGGCGCGACCTGGGACTTCTCGCAGAACATCCGCGACAACGTCATGGAGGCCCTCTCGGGGGTCAAGGGCGAGAACGCCGTGAAGATTTTCGGCCCCGACTTGAGCACGCTCGAAGACCTCGCGGCCAAGACGCAGGACGCGCTCAACGAGGTCAAGGGCGTCGAGAACCCCGGCGTGTTCCGCATCCGCGGCCAGTCGAACTTCGAGCTGCCGATCGACCGCGAGAAGTGCGCCAAGTGGGGCGTCCAGCCTGCCGACGTGGCCAACGTCATCGAGACGGCCATCGGCGGCAACGGCGTGACCACGATCACCGAGGGCGAGCGCTCCTTCGACCTCATTTTGCGCTGGCCGGCCCGGCTGCGGCGCGACGAGCAGACCATCCTCAACATCCCCGTGGACGTGACCAACAACCAGGTCACCGGCGGCGGCTCGCTGCCGGCCGGGGCCAGCCAGAGTTCGACCGCCGCAGGCGGCATCACGCCGTCGGCGTTCGGCTCGTCGCGGGCGATGCCGGCCTTGACCGGCAGCACGCAGAACGCGCCGTCGCTGCCGACCGCCGTGCCGCGCCGCCGGCTCGGCGACCTCGTGACCCCGGTGGACGGGCAGTACCTCAAGCCCGGCGCGGCGACGATCTACCGCGAGCAGGGCCAGCGCATGATCGCGGTGAAGTTCGGCGTCCGCGGCCGCGACCTGGCGAGTACGGTGGCCGAGGCCCAAGACAAGGTCGCGCCGCTGATGCCGTCGGGCTACCGCACCGAGTGGAGCGGCGAGTTCCAGGGGATGCAGCGCGCCGAGGGCCGGCTGGCCCGCGTCTTCGCCGTGTCGCTGGCGGTGATCTGCGTCATGCTGTACATGGCCTTCCGCAGTGTCCTCGACGCGATGGTCGTCTTCGCCAACGTGCTGGCGATGGGGATCGGCGGCGTCTGGGCGCTGAAGATGGCGGGGCTGAACTTCAACATCTCCGCGGCCGTCGGCTTCATCTCGATCCTGGGCGTGGCGGTGATGAACGGCCTACTCTTCGTCTCGGCCTTCAACAGCCTGCGCGCCCGCGGCGTCGAGTTGAAGGAGGCGTTGCTGACCGGCACCGGCCAGGTCATTCGCCCCGTGACGATGACCGCCCTGGCGGCGATCCTGGGGCTGCTGCCCGCGGCGTTCTCGACGAAGATCGGTTCGCAGGCGCAGCAGCCGCTCGCCATCGTCGTCGTCGGCGGGATGCTTTCGACGCTGTTCCTGATGAACCTCGTGCCGGTGCTGTACAGCTTCTACGGCCGCCGCACGCCGCCCGAAGGGGCCGCGAGCATGGGGCACTAACCGATGGTCACGCCTCGGCCGGCAGCCGCTCGGCGAACAGCCGGACGGCGTCC
>JANXTD010000685.1 GCA_025352585.1 Fimbriiglobus sp. | reverse complement strand
CAGATGTTGTCGCCGATGTAAATCTTCTCGCCCAGCTTCCGACTGAGTACCAACATTGTGCGACCTCCGGTTGCGCGAATCCTACACGCCTGTATTCATCGAGCTTACGCCACGAACGGCCCGCCGGGGAAGCGCCAAGCGCGGAATCCGCGGGGAACCGCCCGGCGGCGGCACGCGCGGCCGGAATGCGCGGAACAGAGCCACCCGCGGCGGGCCGTCTGCGAACGAACGCGGCCGGGGGGCAGGAAGCGGCCCCCCGCCCGACGGCGTTCGTCTGTGTCACGCGTGCCGGCCAGGCGCGTCGGCCCGCGACACTTCCGCACAGATTCCGCGTCGGCCCCGCCCCCGCTGCGCCGTTCGTGGCGTAGGCTGGACGAATACTGGCGTGCAGGATTCGCGCAACCGGAGGTCGCACAATGTTGGTACTCAGTCGGAAGCTGGGCGAGAAGATTTACATCGGCGACAACATCTGTATCACGGTCGTCGTCATCGACCGCGGCAAGATCCGCCTGGGCATCGAAGCCCCCCGCGACGTGGCGATCTACCGCCAGGAGTTGTTGCCGCTCGCGGCGCAGCAGGCCTTGGCCCAACAAGCCGCGACGCAAAAGTTGCCGGCCGCCTCCTGATAGCAGTCCTGACCGACGCAAAACGCCGCCCGAGTGGGCGGCGTTTTTTCGTAGGCGGCGATCTTCAGCGGGGACTGTGAGTCACCAAGGGGCCGTCGGTTAGGACCTGCTCGATTGCCACCGACCCCGCCGTGTCGGCGGTCGCAAACAAACGGCGCGGGTACAGGTAGTCCTCTCCAGACTCGTCAATGACACGGACGAAGCCCTTCGTGGCGGCGATGACGTCCGGAACCACACGATACGACTTGCCCGCTTCAAGCGAGGCGGGGTATTCGCCGACGGAAGAGCACAACAAAAACTGGTGCGTGCCGAGGTTTGGGGACATGACTACTCTCCGAGGAGTCGCTTGATTTTCATCTCGCGCTTGCCGATCCTGTGAGCCGCGTACCAATGCACTTCCGCGTCTGACTCAGTGCCGTCGCTGAATCGGACGCGGGCTTTGCCTTTGAGTTTCCGCCACTGACCTCGGCCGTAAACCCTGATGATTCGAGGCAAATCACGAATTGACGTGTTGACGGCGATCGTCTCTACGTCCGTAATCGATCCGACAAGTTCAAAATCCATGCCGCCATCATGGTGTGGCGAGGTCTCGTTGGCAAGATGCTGTCGGCTTACCCCAGGTTCATCGTCATCAGGAACTCGGCGTTCGACTTCGTCTTCTTCGCGCGGTTGACGAGCAACTCCATCGCCTCGACGGGGTGCATGTCGGAGAGCACGCGGCGAAGCAGCGAAATCTTGATCAACTCGTCGGGGTGCAGCAGGAGTTCTTCCTTGCGCGTCCCGGACTTGTTCACGTCGATCGCGGGGTAGACCCGCTTCTCGACGAGCCGGCGGTCGAGGTGCAACTCACTGTTGCCGGTGCCCTTGAACTCCTCGAAGATCACGTCGTCGATGCGCGAGTTGGTGTCCACGAGTGCGGTCGCCAGGATGGTCAGCGAGCCGCCCTCCTCGACGTTGCGGGCCGCGCCGAAGAAGGTCTTCGGCTTCTGCATCGCGTTCGAGTCGAGGCCGCCGGTGAGCAGTTTGCCGCCGCCGGGGGCCTCGGCGTTGTGGGCGCGGGCGAGGCGGGTAATCGAGTCGAGCAGGATGACGACATCCTTCTTGTTCTCGACCATCCGCTTCGCCTTTTCGAGCACGATCTCTGAGACGTGGATGTGCTCCTCGGGCGGCTCGTCGAAGGTCGAGGCGACGACCTCGGCGTTGGGCCCTTGCACGAGGCGTTGCATCTCGGTCACCTCCTCGGGGCGCTCGTCGACGAGCAGCACGAAGACGTAAGTCTCGGGGTGGTTCTTCATGATCGCGTTGGCGATCTTCGACAAGAGGATCGTCTTGCCGGTTCGCGGCGGGGCGACGATCAGGGCGCGTTGGCCCTTACCTAGCGGCGTGACCAGGTCGACAATGCGCGTGCTGATCTCGTCGGCGGTCGTCTCGAGGCGGAAGCGTTGGTTGGGGTGCATCGCCGTGAGGTCGCCGAAGTTGGTGACCGAAATCCCCTCGTCGGGCCGCTTGCCGTTGACGATCTCGATCTGCATCAGCGCGAAGTTGTCCTGGTTCTCGATCGGCAGGCGGATCGGACCCTCGACGATCAAGCCCGTCCGCAGACTCATGCGGCGGATCTGGCTCGGCGAGACGTAAATGTCTTCGGGGCTGGCGAGGTAGTTGTGCGCGGCACTGCGCAGGAAGCCGTAGCCGTCGGGCAGGACTTCGAGCGTGCCGGAGCCTTTGACCACCACACCCCGCTCGATCTGCCGGCGCACCACGCCGACAATCAGGTGCGCGCGGCTCAGGCCGGTACACTCGTGCATGTTCTCGCTCTCGGCGAGCTTGAACAGCTCGGCCATCGGCATGCGGTACAGGTCGTCGAGGCGACTCGTCGCGGGGACGGGCGGGACGCGCGGGGCGGCGGCGGGGCCGGCCTCGCGGTCGAGGCGCTCCTGGCGCTCGGGCCGGTCGTAGCGGTCGTTCGACTGCGGCATCGGCCGGCCCGGCCCGCGGTTGTCCGA
>JANXTD010000657.1 GCA_025352585.1 Fimbriiglobus sp. | reverse complement strand
CTCCGGCTCCGCGGCGACGAGCTGGACCTCGAAGCCCTCCGGCACCTTGAACGTGCGCAGCTCCTGGGCCGGGGTCTTGGCCTCCGTCGGGGCGATGTGACTCTGGGCGGACGCGGCGGACGCGAGGCCGGCGGCGAGCAGCGCGGCGAGTGCGAGACGCATGGAGGGCGACTCCGAGGGGAGGGGAGAGGGGGCCGGGGAGGGGCATGATACCACGCTCCGGTGGCGCGAGCCACACCCCGGCCGGGGCGATTCGCCGGGCGGCCCCTTGCCCCGACGGGGCGTGTCGCGGTAAGATCGGCGGGGACACGCCGTGCGTCGCGCCTCCTCCCCGTTGCCAAAGGTCGGCCATGCCGTTTGAAATCCGCTGCCCGGAGTGCGCGGCCAAGCTGCGCCTCGACGACGCCCCGCCCGCCGGGACGCCGATCGAGTGCTCGAAGTGCGGTACGCTGTTCGTGCCGCCCCGCGCCGCCAAGGCCAAGGCCGCCGCGGGGGCCAAGTCGGCCCGGCCCCGCGACGACGACGAGGACGACGCCCCGCGCAAGCCGGCCGCCGACGCGGCCAAGGCCGGCATCAAGAAGCCCAAGTCGATCGCGGTGGACAAGACCGCCAACCCCAACAACAAGGGCAAGAAGCGCAAGGCCAAGAAGAAGGTCACCAACCCGGTGTTCCTGCTCGCGGCCATCGCCTTCGGCTTCGGCGGCCTGACTGTTGTGTTCTTCACGATGATCTACTTCCTCAACCGGGCCGGCAAGGTCGAGGAGATGATGACCTACGTCCCCGCCGACGTGAACTGGGTCCGCGGCGTCAACGTCAGCCTGATGGCGAAGTACCCCGGCTACGCCAACGAGGTCACCAAGTTCTACACGCTCGAGGTCAAGGCCGCGACCGACCACCTCGCCAAGGCCGCCGGGCATGACGCGGAGACCTTTCTCGACTACCTGATGATCGCCAAGCTGCGCCCGGCGGGCGGCGGGAGCGGCACCATGTACGTCTTCCGCAGCGCCCGCTCCATGAAAGCCGATGTCCTCGCCGCGGGCCTGGGGGCGACCGACGCGCCGGTCAACGGCGAGCGCGGCTTCAGGTTCCCCGCCAACGCGCCCGGCATCCTGGCGGGGGCGACCATGATCCTGCCGACGCCGCGGATCGTCGCCATCTTCGCGCCCGGCCCGCTCCAGGGCAGCATGGCCTCCGCCTCGACGGTGGGCAAGGGCGGCAAGGGCGACTCGTTCGCGCTCAAGCTCAACGCCACCGGCCGCGTCATCATCCGCGGCTCGATCTGGCTGCTGATGCGCAACACCGGGGCCTTGGCCAACTACATGGAACTCACGACGAAGGTCGTCGATAAGGACTTCGCGGTGATCTGCGACAAGTCGAAGGCGGCCCCGATGTTCGGCGTCTGGTCGTCGCCCGGCAGCGGCGGCGTCCGCGTCGGCGTGGCCTTCGAGTGCGCCGACCGGCCCTCCGCCGCGGCCGTAGTCAAGTCGCTCAAGACCGGCCCCCTCGGCAAGGGCGACGAGTCCGAGGCTCCCAACCAGCTCAAGGCCGCCAACGTGCAATTCATCTCGACGGCGAAAGTCTTCAACGAGTACATGCAGAACGTCGAATACCTCCAGCAGAAGGAGTGCGCTTTCGCCGTCTCGACGCTCGCCGGCGCGGGGGCGAAGGCGATCATGGGGTCGTTCAACAGCATGACGATGGGCGCGGGCGGGGAGTGACGCCGCGCCGGCCCCTACAATGCCCCGCATGGCACCCGCGCCCCCGCCCTGGCCCCCCGAACCCGACCCCAGCCCGCTCGCCGTGCTGGTCAGCGGCGGCCTCGACTCGGCGATCCTGCTGGCCGAGGCGGTCACGGCGTTCGCGGCCGTCCACCCCGTCTACGTGCAGGTCGGCTCCCACTGGGAGGCCGTCGAACTGGCGTACCTGCGCCGCTTCCTCGACGCCGTCGCCGCCCCCAACCTGCGGCCGCTGACCGTGCTGGCCCAGCCGATCGCCGACGTGTACGGCGCGCACTGGAGCCTCACCGGCGACGGCGTGCCCGCGTCGGACTCGCCCGACGACGCGGTGTTCCTGCCCGGCCGCAACGTGCTGCTGTTGGCGAAGCCGCTGCTCTGGTGCCACCTGAACCGCGTCCCGGCGATCGCCACGGCCCCGCTCGCCTCGAACCCGTTCCCCGACGCCGACGCCGCCTTCTACGACGGCTTCGCCGGGGTGGTCAGCCGCGCGGTCGCCGGGCGGGTGCGGGTACTGCGCCCCTACGCCGACCTGGGCTTGCGCAAGGCCGACGTGCTGCGGCGTGGCGTTGGCGTGCCGCTCGCGCACACGTTCTCGTGCATCGACCCGGCGGGCGGGTCGCACTGCGGCCGCTGCAACAAGTGCGCGGAGCGGCGGCACGGCTTCCGCGACGCCGGCCTGCCCGACCCCACGACCTACGCCCACTGAGGATTGCCGATGCCGACCCCGATGGCCCCCCTCGACTTCCCCCTCGGCCCGACGGCGGAGGCCGCGCCGGCGTTCTACCGCGTGACCAAGGAGGTACACTTCTGCTACGGCCACCGGCTGCTGAACTACGACGGCAAGTGCCGCAACCTGCACGGCCACAACGGCAAGGCGGTCATCACCCTCGAGACCCGCGGCCTCGACGCCCTGGGCATGGTCATCGACTTCGGCGACGTGAAGCGCGTCATCGGCCGCTGGATCGACGAGAACCTCGACCACCGCATGTTGCTGCACCGCGACGACCCGGTGCTGCCGGAACTGCGCCGCCTCGGCGAGCCGGTGGTGACGATGGACGTGAACCCGACGGCGGAGAACATCGCGAGGCTGATCTACGCGCAGGGCCAGAGTCACGGCTTGCCGATCGTGGAGGTGACGCTGTGGGAGGCCGAGAACTCCTACGCGACATACCGGCCGGCAGCGGGCGAGGGCGGTTAGACTCGGCAGTTCCCGCGGGCGACCTGGTACGTTGTCTCCAGATCGACCATGACGTGTCCCAAGCCGCCGAGAGCGAGTGGCAACGCCGGGAGAACTTGCCCGAGGGTGAGTTGGCGGAAGCGGACCTCGATCGAATCGGCTCCGTTGACCCGGACGGGCCGGTACGACACGGCCGTGAGCGGCATCGGGGCCGGGGCTGGCTGCTCAGGGTAAGCGAGCGCCATCAACTCCGCGAAGGGTTGCGAGCGCCGACTCGTCACCATGTCAATGACGATCAGCCCGACCGCTCGCCTAATGTACGTCGCACACTTGGCGGCGAAAGCTTGGCGGGTTTCGTCGCGGTCTTTGTTCCCCGGCGACACGAGTTCGATGGCTGCCACGAGTGTCGGCCCGCCCGAGGTTTCGAAGACGTTAACGCCGTACTCCGCAGGGAACGTCGTCGCCAGGGTTAAGTCGGCGAGGGCCAGTGTCTCGACGCTCGGGGAGAGGGTAGCGACGCCATTTCCGTTCGTGTTGAACCGAGGCTCGTGGAAGGTCCCGACATCGACTTCGATCCGCGGCCCGGCGTGAACTTGCGACTCTGCAACGTAGTCGTCTGGCAACAAGGCGTTGAGCGACGCCACGAGGCAAGACGCCCACTGGGCGTGAAAGGACTCCCAATGGCGGCGACCTTCGAGTGGCGGGTGGAAGTGATCGACTAGCGGCATGGCTGAACTCCTTAGCCCCATTGTCCTGGACAAGCGTCCCCGCGTCCATCCCGTTCCGTGTCGATCACGGCTGACGGACTACAATCCCCGCATGGCGACGCTCGTCCAGGCCGTCCGGCTCGCGCTGCATTACGCGGAGACGCACCTCGGGGTCACTGACATCTTCGGCGAGGACGTCGGCCCGCCGCTGGGGGGGGTGTTCACGGCCACCCAGGGGCTGGCGAAGGCGTGGAACTCGCCGCTCGACGAGCGCGGTATTGTCGGCACCGCGATGGGCATCGCCTACGCCGGGGGCAAGCCGGTCTGCGAGATCCAGTTCTGCGACTACGCCTTCAACACCCTCGACCTCCTCAAGCTCGCCGGCAACCAGCGCTGGGCCGGGGCCGCCAACTACGCGCTGCCGATGGTCGTCATGACGCCCTCGGGCGCGGGCATCCGCGGCAGCCTGTACCACTCACACAGCTTCGAGAGTTGGGCGTCGCGGCTGCCGGGATGGAAGGTCGTCATGCCGTCGAACCCGCTCGACGCCTACGGCCTGATGCTCTCCGCGATCGAAGACCCCAACCCCGTCCTGGTGCTGCTGCCGAAGGCGCTGTTGCGCGTCAAGGGCACGGCCGCGCAGCGCCTGCCCGGCGAGCCGGCCGACGCCGACGAACTGTCGCGCGCCATCGACGCCCCCGTCGGCGACCGCTCGCAGTGGGTGCCGAAGTGGCCGCCGGTCGAGCCGTACTTCGTGCCGATCGGCAAGGCGAGTGTCGTGCGCCGCGGCGACTCGGCCACGGTGGTGAGCTACGGCCGGCACCTGCTGATGTGCGTGGCCGCCGCCGACGAGTTGGCCGCCGAGGGGCTGGCGTTCGACGTGATCGACCTGCGCTCGATCTTCCCCTACGACTGGCCGGCCGTCTCCGAGAGCCTCGGGCGCACCGGCCGCCTGCTGATCGTCAACGAAGACACCGAGGTCACCAACTTCGGCGAGCACCTGCTGCGGCGCGCGATCGAGGACCACTTCTACGACCTGGTGACGAAGCCGGTGCTACTCATGGGCAAGCACGTCCCCGGCATCGGGCTGAACCAGGAGTACGAGCGCAACACGCTGCCGCAGCCCGACGCATTGCGCGACGCCATGCGCACGCTGGCCACGGCCGAAGTTTAACAAGGGGGCCGCATGGACTTCGCACTGCCGCCGGTCGGCGAAGGGCTGATCGAGGTCGAGTTGCTGCGCTGGCTGGTGAAGCCCGGCGACGCCGTTTCGCGGGGTCAGGGCTTGCTGGAGGTGATGTCGGACAAGGCGACGATGGAGGTGCCGTCGCCGTTCGCGGGGGCGATCACGGCGACGCTCGGCACGCCGGGCGAGAAGCTGACGGTCGGCGACGTAGTCTTACGCTACCAGACGGGCAGCACAGTTTCTGAACGGAAATGCGAGCCGGAAGCGTCAGCGACCGGAGTTCTTCGCACGCTGGACGCGCGAACTCCGGTCGCTAACGCTCGAAGAAC
>JANXTD010000618.1 GCA_025352585.1 Fimbriiglobus sp. | reverse complement strand
AAGACCTATTCTACGAATCGCACGAGTTGATTGCGCACACCCTCGGTCACCCATCAAGAGATGGCGTGGGCGTCACAGAGCGAGTCAGTGTGATGTCCCGCCGGCAGGTGCCGTCGGGGTCTCTACCCGACTTCCTCTTTGAAGGCGACCCACCTGGGCGTTCGAGCGGCCTGTCGCGTCAAGACTGGGACGAAAGCCAACGGCGGCGTGTCTTGTACGACTGGATGCCGCAGTGGAGGAGCGCATTGCGATGGGACGAGTACGAACTCACAAGGCCGACTGACGTGTGCTGACGCTTCCGGCTCGCCGGGGTTGTCGCCGTTCGGCACCTGCCACCTATGATGCCGTAGCGATCCCCTTCCACACCGACGTGAGCGAACCACCATGGCCTTCACCGCCCCGGCACTGCCCTACGCCTTCGATGCTCTTGAGCCGCACATCGACGCCAAGACGATGGAAGTCCACTCGACCAAGCACCACAAAACTTACGTCGATAACCTCAACAAGGCCCTCGAAGGCCACGCCGACTTGGCGAGCCACGACATCGTCAGCCTACTGCGCCACGCCAAGACCGCCGTGCCGGACACCATCCGGGCGGCCGTCATCAACAACGGCGGCGGGCACCACAACCACACGCTGTTCTTCGAGATCATGGCCGCCAACGCCGGCGGCGAGCCGACCGGGGTCCTCGGCGACGCCATCAAGGAGGCGTTCGGCGACTTCGCCAAGATGAAGGACGCCGTCAAGCAGAACGGCCTGACGCAGTTCGGCAGCGGCTGGAGCTGGGTCGTCTACAACCCCACCACGAGCAAGCTCGAAGCGGTCAAGCGGCCCAACCAGGACAGCCCGCTGATGGACGGCCTCGTCCCGGTGCTCGGCGTCGATGTGTGGGAGCACGCTTACTACCTGAAGTACCAGAACCTCCGCGCCGGCTACCTCGACGCCTGGTGGAACACGGTCAACTGGAAGGCCGTCGAGCAGAAGTACGCCGAGGCGAAAGCGGGTAAGTAGTCTTCGATCGGGTGTCGGGTATCGGGTGTGGGGTATGGTCGAACCGTCCACCACGACGCCGACGGGCCGAGACGCTAGTTCTGCGACACCCCACACCCGACACCCGACACCCGGTTTTAAGGCAGGGCAGCGTGACGAAGCGGATTGTCGTCCTCGGCTCCACGGGGTCGATCGGCACCAGTGCGCTCGAGGTCGCCGCGGCGCTGCCCGAGCGGGTCGAAGTCGTCGGCCTCGTCGCGCACACCAAGTGGGAACTGCTCGCCCGGCAATGCCACGCGTTCCGCCCGGCGACAGCGGTGTTGACCGACGCCGACGCCTTCGCGCGGGCCGACCGCACGGCGTTCCCCCGTGAGACGCAGCTACTCCACGGGCCGGACGCCGTCACCGGGTTGGTGCAGTCGGCCGGGGTGGACATGGTCCTCGCTGCGATTGTCGGCGTCGCCGGGCTGGCGGGGACGTTGGCGGCGCTTGAGGCGGGCAAGGACGTGGCGTTGGCTAACAAAGAGGCGCTCGTGGTCGGCGGGGCACACGTCGTGAAGCTCGCCGCCCGTACAGGCAGCCGGATTCTGCCCGTCGATAGCGAGCATTCGGCCATCCACCAGGCGCTCACGGGGCACACCGCCCAGGACGTGGCCCGCGTCGTGCTCACGGCCAGCGGCGGGCCGTTTCGCGGACGCACGGCGGACCAGTTGGCGGATGTCACGCCGGCGGCGGCGTTGAAGCACCCGACCTGGAGCATGGGGCCGAAAATCAGTGTCGATTCGGCGACGCTCATGAACAAGGCGCTCGAAGTCATCGAGGCCCGCTGGCTGTTCGACCTCACCGCCGACCAGATCGAAGTCGTCGTCCACCCCGAGTCGGTCGTCCATTCCTTCGTCGAGTTCGTCGATGGCTCGGTGCTGGCCCAACTGTCGCCGCCGGACATGAAGTTGCCGATCCAGTTGGCGTTCACTTACCCGGAGCGGGTGGCCGGGCCGGCGACGCGGCTCGACTGGACGGCGCTCCGCGTCCTACACTTCGACGCCCCGGACCGCGTCGCGTTTCCCGCCCTCGACCTCGGCTTCGAGGCGGTGCGGCGCGGCGGCAGTTGCGGGGCGGTGCTCAACGCCGCCAACGAGGCGGCCGTCGCGCGCTTCCTGGGCGGTACAATAGGCTTCCTCGACATCGCGCGGTGCTGCCGCGCGGCCCTCGACCGCCAC
>JANXTD010000598.1 GCA_025352585.1 Fimbriiglobus sp. | reverse complement strand
TTCGTCGGTCGCATGCACCGATGCTACGCGACAGTGACCCGCTCCTCACGTGCCAGGTCGCGTGCTCAGCGAATCTTGCGCAGGTAGTCGGCGAGGCTGTCGATCGTCGTGTAGCCGATCTCGACCGCTCCGAAGCCGACGCCGGCCGCGCGACTCCTGGAGGCGCGCTACGCCGCGACGCACTCCGCCGACGGCCTGCGCGGCACGCTGACCTGGAAGTTCACCGCTGGCCCGGTGGAATTCCCGCTGGCCACGCTTGGGGTCGCGCTCAACGCCGACGCGGCCGGCCTCGTCTCCTCGGACGCCACGCGCGGACCGGTGTTGCGGCTGCCCGGCGGCGGCGACGTGGCCCTCGGCTGGTCGGCCCGCGGCACCCCGGACGGCGACGCCGAGCGCTTCGAGTTGGTCCTGCCGCCCGCGCCACTGGCGACGCTCGACCTCGACTTGCCGGCCGACCGCGAGCCGGCGCTGACGGCCGGCGGCGCGGCGCGCTCGCTGTCCGGCCCGCTGCCCAGCGCGGCGGCCGGGCGGCAACTGCGTCGGCTGCTCTTCCCCGGCGTCGGCCGCGTCGAGTTCACGTTGAGGCCGGTCGCCGGGCCGGCGGAGCGCGGTGCCCCGGTGAAGGCGTCGCGCGTCGCCCGCTACGACGTCGCGCCCGGCGTCGTCACCTTCGCGTTCGACTGCGCCCTCGAAGCGGTTCGCGGCGTGCCGGAGGAGTTGGCGTTCCTCGTCGATCCGCGCTGCCACGTCACCGAGGTCACGGCGTCCGGCCGCGTGGCCTGGTCCGTCGAAGGCGCGCGGCTGCGGGTGCGCTGCCCCGGCGGCCTGCCGGCGAAGCTGACCGTGACCGGATTTGCGGCGCTGCCGCCGTCGCCCGAGGCCGGCTGGCCGCTGCCGGATTTGCGGCTCGTGGACGGCCTGCCGGGCGGCGACGCGGTCGAGGTGACGTGCCGCCCCGACGTGCAGTGGCTAGGCTGCGACCCCGGCGACTACCGCAGCCACTCGCTCCCGACGCCCGCCGCGGCCGACGAGGGCGTGCGCTTCGGCTTCCAGGCGGTGCCGCCCGAAGTCGCCACGAGTCCGAACGCCCCGCGCCGACTGCCGAGCGTGCGGGTCAAGAGCCTCGGCGCGACCTACTCGACGGTCGATGACGTGACCTGGGACGCCGGGACGCCGGCGGAAGAGTCGCGGCTGACGGCCCGCTTCCGCGTCGCGGTGTCGCGCGGCCCGCTCGAAAGTCTCACGCTGCAAGTCGGCCCCGGCTACCGCGTCGTGTCCGCCGAGCAGTCTTCGGAAGACGCCGCGCTGACCGTGAAGGACCGCAGGGTCGAGTTGACGCGGCCGGCGCGGACGGGCGATTCCGTCGAGGTCGTCGTCAAACTGGTCGGGCCGCGCTCCCGGCCGGGCGTCGCGGTGCCCTTCCCGCAGGTCGCGTGCGCCAACGCCGCCGGCCGCGAAGGCACGTACACCGTCGCCGTCCCGCCCGGCTACGACGCGGCGGCCTCCGCGCCGCCGTCGGGGAAGTCGGCCCACCCGACGCGCCTGCGCTACCCGACGCGCGGCCGCGGCCCCAACGCCGCGCTGACGCTGACGCCCCACGCCACGCGGCTCGCCGGTACGAGTGACACCGCGGTGACACTCGTGGACGGCAGGCCGTGCCGCGTGACCGCCTTCCGGCTCACGGCGGGGGGCGGGCCGCTCGGCGAGGTCCGGCTGAGCGTGCCGCGCGGCGACGGGGGCTGCGTCCGCCCCGAGGGCCTCGTCGCGCGGGTGGTGCCGGCGTCGCCCGTCGAGCCGTGGGTGCCGCTGCTCGGCGCGGCGAACCCCCTGGCGGCGCTGGCCCTCCTCGGCGACGCGGCGGGCGGCGACCCGGCGACGGAGGTCCAGCGGGTGACGTTCCCGCCGGACGCGGCCGAGGGGGTGGTCCGCGTCCGGGCCTTCGCGGACGAGGACGGCGACTTCCCCGACGCCCTGCCCGCCGTGATCGGTGCCGCGGTCGTGCCGGCGACTTCCGGCGCGGCCGACCCGCCGCCCGGCGAGACCGGCCCACCCTCGTGGCGCTTCCGCGGGCTGCGCCGCACCGTCACGGTCGATGCGAACGGCGGCGTCGCGGTCGCGGTCGTCGGCGTCGTCGTCACCGGCGCGTCGGCCGAGTGGCGCGTCGAGTTACCGCCGGACGCGGAGTGGCTCGGCGCGGCCGCCTACGGCAAGTCCGCCGCGGGCGTCCGGCTCGACGGCGGCGCGGCCGTCCTGCCGCCGCAACTCGCCGCGGCCGGCGGTGCGGCCCCGCCGGAGATGCCGTTCGAAGTCCGCTTCCGCCTGCCCGGCCGGCTGCCCGCGCTCGGCGGCACCGTCGAAGTCCCCGCCGTCGGGCTGCCCGGCGACCCGCCGCTGCCGACGGCGTGGGAGGCGGCCGCCGAGTACCGCGCCTGGCCACACCTCAACCCGTTGACCGACGCGACCGACCACGACGGCCCGCTGACACTGGTCCCGCTCGCGCTGCCGATGGCGCTGGGCTGGGCGGCCGCGGCGCTGCTCCTCGCGACGGCGTTTACGGTCCGCCGGCGGCTGACGCCCGGCCTGCTCGTCGGCGTCGGCCTCGGCGGACTCCTCGCGGCGGCGGCGTTGCCGCCCGGCTGGTCGCTCGTTCTGCGGCCGGTCGTGCTGGCCCTGTTCCTCCTGGTCGCGATCGGCCTACTGGTCCCGCGACTCCCGCGCGGCGGCGTCCTCGCCCTGTTGCTCGGCGTCGCCGGCGTCGCGGGGGCCGCCAAGACGGCCGACCCGCAGGCGGTGCTCGTCGTCGCCGGGCCGGGCGAGCGCTGGACGGTCTACGCCGCCCGCTCGACCCTCGACGCCTTCGCGCAACTCAGCCGCCCGTCCGCGTCGGCACTCACGCTGACCGGCGTCGGGTACGTCGGCCGCGGCGGGCCGACCGGCGGCGCGCAGTTCACCCTCACGGTCGCACTCGTCGCGGCGGGGGACGGATTGGCGATCTACGAACTGCCGCTCGGCGGGGTGCGGCTCGACTCGGTGGAACTCGACGGCAAGCCGGCCCTCCCCGAGGCGACGCGGCCGGACGCCTACGCCGTCGCCGTCCGGGGCCGCGGGCCGCACACGCTCGTCGCGCAGTTCCGCGTGCCGACCGTCGCGGCGGACGGCGGCCGCGAGGCGCGCTTCACCGGCCCGGACTACCCCGCGACGCGCGTGACTTTCCGCAGCAGCGCCGCCAACGTCGCGGTCGTGTCCCGACGCGGGGCGCAGTCGGTCGAGAAGCGCGACGGCGAGACCGTCGCCGTCGCCGACCACGGCGGCGGCCGCGCGGTGGTCGTGCGCACCTGGGACGCCCCGGCCGCCACGACCCCCGTGGCGAGCGTGCGCGAAGGGCACCTCTTGGACATCGGCGAGGCCGACGCGACGCTGTTGAGCGCCTTCCAGTGGTCCGTCAGTTCCGGCAGTCTCGACAGCGTCGCGCTGGAAGTCCCGGCCGACCTGGAGCCGGGCACCCCCACCGTTCGGGCCACCGGGCCGCGACCCGGCGGGGCGGCGGAGGTCCGCGCGGTGACCCTCACGCCGGGCGGCGCGGGCCGCAAGCTCGTCGCCCACTTCGCCACGCCGCTCACGGGGAAGTTCACGCTGCTGGTGAAGTTCACGCCTCGCGCGCCGCTCGTCGCCCGGCCGGTGCTCACACTGCCGCGCTCGCTCACCGCGACGGCGAGCGAAACCCTCGTCGGCCTGCGGGTGCGGGGTTTGACGCTCGACGCCCTCGACAAGCGCGGCCTGATCGACTTTCCGGCGGATGACCTCACGCGCCGGTTCGGGGCACCTTCGGAGTGGCAGCTCGACCGCGCCCCGGCCGACCGCGTCTTGCAGCGCCTGCCGGGGCCGACCGCCGAACTGCGGCCGACACTGCGGCCGAAGCCCGAGGTCGGCGTCGTCGCCTGCGAGACGCGCTGGACCCTCGGCCCGGCCGTCGAAGTCGAGGCCCAGGTCGCCGTGACGAAGTTCGCCCCGACCGACTCCGTCGAGATCGACTGGCCCGACGGTGCCACGCTTCGGGAAGTCCGCTCGCCGGAGTTGCACGGCTGGTCGAAGTCCGGTTCGCGCGTCCAGGTCTGGTTCCGCAAGCCGACGCGGCAGGCGGTCGTGACGCTCATCGGCACGTCGCCAGCCGTGCCCCCGGTCGCCGGCGCGACGCTCGACCTCGGGGCGGTGCGCGCCGCCGGGGTGCCGGGCGTGAGTGTGTTGCGGGTGCGGCCGACGGCGGGGTTGGAGGCGCGCTGGGTGCCGGCCAAGGGCGTCGCCCTCCGCCCCGACTCGACCCCGGCGGAAACCCTGCTCACGCTCGACGCCGGGGTTCCCGCCGGGCGTGTCCGCGTCGAGGTGCTGCCGGCCGCGGAGCCGACCCGCCCGAAGCCCCCTCGCGCCAGTGCGCCGACGCCGCCGGTCGCGCCGGTCACGCCGGACACGACTTCCCCCGACACCCCACCGGCCGACGACTCGGCGGCCGCGCGGGCCTGGGTCGTCGCCCTGAGTTGGCCGCTCGGGCTGCTGACCGTCGCGGTCGCCCGGCGGCGGGGTCTACGCGCCCCGGAGTGCCTCGCGGCGTGCGGGCTACTCGGCGCGGGCGTCGCCGGGCCGACGACGTTCCTCGGCGTCCTGTTCGCGGCGGCCGGGGTGGCCGGGCTGGCGTGGCGGCTCGCGCGGCTGTCGAAGCGCGCTTCGCGGCTGGTCCTGCGCTGAGCCGCGTCGATACACTTCCGGGGTAGCACGTCGCACTCCCCGGAAGGGCCGTCGCATGAAATTCCTGTTGCTTTTCGCCGTCGTTTTGGCGTTCGCGGAGGCGCTGGCCGCCGCGGAGCCGGCCAAGAAGCGGCCGATCGCCGTCGAAGACCTCTTCAAGTTCTCCCGCGTCGCCGACCCGCAAGTCTCGCCCGACGGTTCGCAAGTCGTCTACCAAGTCACCACGGTGAGCCTCGAAAAGAACAGTGCGACGACGGCCCTGTGGCTCGCGGAGACAGACGGGGCGTCGAAGCCTCGGCAACTCACCAACCCCAACGGCAAGAAGGACACGCACCCGCGCTGGTCGCCCGACGGCACGGCGATCCTCTTCGAGTCCACGCGCGGCGGCACCGGGCAACTTTACGTCCTCAAACTCAGTGGCGGCGAGGCCCAACCGATCACGAAAATCAGCACAGGCGCGGGGACGGGCCTGTGGTCGCCGGACGGCAAGCACGACGGCTTCGTCTCGACGATCCGGCCGGAGTTTTCGGAGTTGCCGTTCGCCGACAGTGACGCCAAGAACGCCGCGGCGGACAAGGCGGCCGAGGAGAACCCCGTCAAGGCGAAGACCTTCACGCGGCTCTTCTTCCGCCATTGGGACAGTTACGTCGAGGACAAGCGGCAGCACCTGTTCGTCATCGACGCGACGGCCACGGGGTGGGGCGAGGCGCGCGACGTGACCCCCGGCGACCGCGACGCCAA
>JANXTD010000069.1 GCA_025352585.1 Fimbriiglobus sp. | reverse complement strand
AGGCCGACGGTATCGAGACGCCGGCTGGGCCGAACATCGTCAAGGTCTACCGCTTCTCCGCGGACGGGCCGCCGGACGACCTGTTCTGCAACCTGCTCACCATCCAGTTCGAGGGCCAAAGCGACGCGAAAGTCGCCGCCCCCGGCTCGACCGGCGGCGTCGGCGGCGGCATGCGCATCAAGGGTCTGACCGCGACCGGCCCGCACGTCTTCGTCTCCGTCGTCGCCGAGAAACTGCTGGCCCAAGGCACCGAGTTGAATTACACCGTCGATGCCGCCAACCGCACCACCGTGACCGCCTTACGCGGACCGTCGGTCGTGGCGACGCGCGACGAGAACCGCCTGTCGGCCGGGCGGCCGGGGGTCAACGGCAAGCCGGGGCTGGCGGGGGAGATCCTCATCACCTCGATCGACCCGACGCCCGGCAGCAAGGAGAACAAGAAGACCGTGTTGCAGGTCAACGGGCCGGGCCAGATCGACATCTTCGACGCCGCGACCGGGGCCAACACCGTCCAGGCGACTTGGGGCCGGTCGCTGACCCAGGAGCGCGTCCGCGTCGGCACGCAGGACCAGGACTTGCTCAAGTTCGACGGCAACGCCGAGTTCCTCGACACCAAGGCCGACATGCGGCTCAGCGCGACGCGCCTGCTGCTGTGGCTCGGCAGCCGCGAGGAGCCGGCCGGGACGCCCGCGGCCCCCGCCAAGTCGGGCAACTTCGCCCAGGCGGTACCGCAACGCCTCGACGCCATCGGCAACGTCGCCTCGCGCTCGCCGGAACTCGTGATCCGCGACACCGACTTCCTGAAGCTCTGGTTCCGCGACGTGGCGACGCCCGTCATGAAGCCCAAGGTCGTGGCGCAAGCGACCCCCGCGGCCCCGCCTACGCCGCTCGTCGTCGCCGGGACGCCGCCAGTCACACCGAAGCCGGTGATCAAGCCGGTCGAGCTCGCGCCCGCCGCCGGCGACCCCGAAGCGCCGCCGGCCGTCGCCGCGTTGCCGAAGCCGAAGCCGCCGATCGAGTTGACGGCCCGGACCATCGAGAGTTGGCTGATCCGCTACCCGCTGCCGCCCGACGCCCCCAAGCCGGTCGCCGCGGCCAAGCCGACCGGCCTCACCAAGCCGACGCCGGCCCCCGGCCTGAAGTACGAGATGGAACGCGCGCTCTGCGAGGACCGCGTCATCGTCCACCAGGACCCGACCGAACCCGAGAAGGTGCCGCGCGGCCTCGACATCGCCGGGATCAAGCTGAACCTCGTGGCCAGCCGCGTCAACGACGAGATCGGCCAGGTCATGACCGTCACCGGCACGCCCGGCGCGTTCGCCGAGGTCCACTTCGAGACGACCTCGCTGTTCGGCCCGGTGATCAAGATCGACCAGATCAACAACACCGTCGCCATCGACGGCGTCGGCTCGCTGCTGATGCCGAGCAACACCGACTTCAGCGGCGCGGTTACCGGCCAGTCCAACGAGTTGGAGATCCGCTTCGTGAAGTCGATGTTCTTCAACGGGGCCAAGGGGACCGCCGAGTTCCTGGGGCTGGTCAACGCCGTGCAGCGGCCGGCCCGCGACGCGCTCGCCGCGCAGCCGGTGGCGCTGAAGCTCCCGCCGGCGGTGCCCGTCGGCACCGAGCCGCCGACCGCCGGTGAGACGGGCGCGTGGACGAAGTCGCAACTGCTCTGCCACCGGCTCGACGTGACCTTCGACCGGCCGATCTACTTCAACCAGTTCAAGCGCGACGAGACCGGCAAGCCGCGCGACCCGGCCGACTCGGCCAAGATGCGCAAGGCCGACTGCACCCCGGTGCCGGACGACGAACTCGCCGGCAACACCAACCCGATGGCCCGAAAGGTCACGTTCCTCGAAGAGAACTACACCAAGGCCAACGTCTTGACCAAGGCGCAGCTCATCGAGGGCCGGCAACTCGAAGTCCGCTTGCGCGACAAGGAGAAGTCGCAGGAGATGTTCGCCACGGGGCCGGGGCAGGTCCGCATCCTGCAACCGGACAGCTCGGAGTTCGGCACGAAGCCGGCCACGCCGCCGCCGGTGCGTAAGCCCGGCGAGCGCGCTCCGTTTAAGCTGACGCTCGTGAAGTACCTCGACACGATGACCGCACTCGACAAGAACAAGCTGTTCCAGACGGCGACCTTCCGCAACGGCGCGAACGTCTGGCAGATCCCGACCAACAACATCAACCTGGCGTTCGCCGCGCACCAGGCCCCGCGCGGCACCACGTCGCTGTCGTGCAGCACGTCGCTGGAGGTGTCGGCGTCGCGGCTCACGGCGGAGGCGGAGGCCGACCAGGAGATGGTCGCGGTCGGCAACGCCGAGTTCAACAACGACGACTACGTCGGCCACGGCTCGCAGATCAACCTGAAGGCCAAGGACGTCACGCTGCAAGGCACCAGCGAGCGGATGGCCAGCATCTACCCGCAGAAGCGGTCGGTGAACCAGCAGGAGGGCACCCGCGCGCGCACGATCATCTACCGCGGGGACGGCACGATTGTGGGCGACAAGGCGGGCACGGGGATTTTCGTACCATGATTCGCGCCCTCCGCTTCGACGGCGTCAGCCGCAAGACCGCCGAGGTGCCGTTCGAGTCGCTGCCGCCGACCTACGCCGACCTGCCGGCCGGCGACTCCGTCTGGATCGACCTCGCCGCAGCAACGCCCGCCGAGGAAGAGACCGTCTTGAAGCACTTCCTGGGCGTCCACCCGCTGACGCTCGAAGACATCACGAAGCCGCGCCGCGAGCCGGAGCAAGGCGCGCACCTGCCGAAGGTCGAGGAGTTCGAGCACTACCTGTTCGTCGTCATCAACCCGCTGCCGCTGGACATGCGGCCGGGGGCGGTCGCGTCGGACGACGCCAAGGTGTCGCGCCGCAACCGCCTGCGGCTGCGGCCACAACTGAGTGCCGCGCTGACGAAGCAAATCATGGTGACGCACCACTACGACGACTTGCCGTGCGTGAAGAGCGTCTGGCACCACGCCCTGCGGCACCACGACTGCGCGAGGCACGGCCCCGACTACGTGTTCCACCTGATCCTCGACGCGATCGTGGACGAGTACGCTCCCGTGGTGGACGCGGTTGCCGACCGGCTCGACCACCTCGAACGCCGCATGTTCCGCCGCCCCGCCCCGACGGTGTTGCAGCAACTGCTGCGCATCAAGCGCGACATCACGATGCTGCGCAAGACGCTCATCCTCGAGCGCGAGGTGTTAGCCCGGCTGATCCGCGGCGAGTTCGCCCTGATCGACGAGACCGACGCGGCCTACTACCGCAACGTCTACGACCACCTGGTGCGCTACGCGGAGTTGACCGAGTCGAGCCGCGAGATGGTGTCTGACCTGATGCAGACGCACCTCTCGGCCGTGTCGAACCGGCTCAACGAGATCATGAAGGTGCTGACCATGATCTCGACGATCATCCTGCCGATGACGCTGATCGCCGGCATCTACGGTATGAACTTCAAGTCGATGCCGGAACTGGAGTGGCAGTACGGCTACCCCATGTCGTTGGGTCTCATGGCCGCCACGCTCGTCGGCGGCGTGGCGTACTTCCGCCGCAAGGGCTGGATCTGACGCCCTTGCCGAACGGCGTGTCGAGACTAACATTCACTGTTGAGATTTGCCGGTCAGCCCGGCGGGGCGCACTCGACGGAGAAAGAGTCACTATGGCACGTGGACGTAAGGCCGGGCCGACCCGATTGGACTTGCGGCGGCAGGGCGAGGCGGCCGAGGCGCGCGAGGGCGAGGAAGTCGAGAAGGACGAGGACGAGGAGAAGGACGAGGACGACGAAGACGAGGACGACGAGGAGGGCGACGGCGACGGCGAGGAGGCCGCCGACTCCGAGGCCGAGCCGGCCGACGACGACGACGACGACGACGCCCCCAAGAAGAAGAAGGTCGTCAAGAAGAAGAAGGAGCCGGTCGCCAAGAAGACCCCCGTCAAGAGGACGCGGGCCGTCAAGGAGGTCCGCATGAAGGCCGTTTGGATCGTCTTCGACAACGGCAACAAGCGGATCGAGACCTTCCCGTACTCGCAGAAGGCCGACGCCGAGACGTTTTTGGCCGCGAAGATCGAGGAGAAGAAGGCGACCTTCTTCTTGCAACTGGTCAAAGAAGCGCTGGACTAGACGGCGATTGAGCGCACAGAAAGCCCCGGCACTTGCCGGGGCTTTCTTCTTTTTCTTCTGTAGCTGGCCTCTGTGAGGCCGGCGTGTCACGTCGTGGCGACGGAGCGCAGGATGTTCTCGATCTTGCTCATCTGCCAGCCCAAGAACAGCACGTTCGGCATGCGGACTTCGCGACGGTCCCCCCCCGACACCTTGATAATCAGGTCGCCGGAGCCGAAGCCGAAGATGTAGTGGCGAAACAGGTCGTCGCGTTGCTTCTCCAGACTCACTCCGGCGGCGTTGAAGGCCTGAACGCTCGAGCCGATGTGCTCGCAGATTCGGACCTGGCCGGGCGTAAAGATCACGTAGGACCGGCGGTCGAAAAAGTACGTCGCCAACGCCCACATAGCGAAGAGGACGCCGCCGATGGTCATGTAACCGGCCATGTTGATGTGGATGTGCAGGTTGCCGAGGGTCTCAAAGATTCGGTCCCAGACGTCGAGCAGCGCGAACACCAGGGCCATCACGACGATGAGGCCGATGACGAGGAACGACATCAGCCCCCGCAGCGGCACGTTGGTTACGAAGATCGTGACGAGCAGCGTGACGACGAACAGCGCCCCCGGCCACGACTTCTCGGACATCCGCGGCCGGAACGCGGGGTAGGTCTCGGCCTTCGAGGTGTTGCTCTCACTGATCCCCGACGCCCCGCTGAGCGACTGCGTGGCTTTGTTGTTGGGCAGGGTGAGGATCACCTTGTCGTTGTGGTTGCCCTCGGCGTCCTTGGCCCACTCGACGTTGGTGCCGCTGGGGACGATCGCCATGCGGGTGGCGTCCATCCAGGTGACCAGGGCCAGGGCGAACGAGAC
>JANXTD010000444.1 GCA_025352585.1 Fimbriiglobus sp. | reverse complement strand
CTTAGTGCCGCGACGAGCCGCTTGATCTCGGCGTCACGCCACAGGGCCCGCGCGTTGTCGGGCAAGACGTGCGAAGGCAGCCACGTCGCCAAGAAGGCAGCCATCAAGTTGAAAAGGGCCACAACGTCACCTCGCGCCGGGGGTTGCCCCGGAAGGACGATAAAATGAGATCGAACGGGGGCGGGCTGATCGCCGTGCGGTCGCCACGGGCGTGCCCAGGGCGGTTGACGGCATCGCGCGGCCATCCAGCGCCTTGAGGCGCAGCATCTGACGAAACGTGTCGTTTGTCAACTCCACAAGTGCAAAGCGCGCAACTTAAGAATAAGTTTTGGATATCATAAATTGTTATCAACTTTGATCGTCACCATATTTCAATTAATATTCCCACAGAATTCCCGCAATCGTCGCCAGGCGGACTCTGGTGGTCTTCCCTCGCTGCGGGCGGGGAGGCCGGCGGGCCGGGCTTGCACTCCGGTCGCCGCGTCGCTATCGGGGCGACCGACTGCTTTTCCGCACCCGCCCCGACAGGGACCGCCATGACCCGTCTCGCGCTCACGCTCCTCGTCGGCACTTTCGGCACGGTCGCCGCCGGCCAGGAGCCGATCAAGCTGGCCTCCGGCGAGTCGGCCGCCACGCCGGTCGCCCGCGTCGAGGTCGCCGCCAAGCCGGCCGCCGCCGCCGAGTTGCTCCCCAAGGCGCTCGCCGACGCGCGGGCCGCGCTGGCCAAGGCCCGCGACTACCACGGCCACCTCGTCCGTCAGGAGCGCGTCCGCGGCACGCTCACCCCGGAGACGGTCGCCGAGTTGCGCGTGAAGGTGGAGCCGTTCGCCATCGACATCGCCACGACGAAGCCGGCGAACTTGGCCGGCGAGGAGACCAGCTACGCGCCGCTCAAGAGCCGGCTGAACGCCCGCTACCGCGCCCCCGGCGTCGAGGGGGTCAAGGGCTTCACGACGGTCGAGGCGGCCGGGGCGAAGGCCCTCACGAACTGCCGGCACCCCGCGGCCGAGTACGGCCTGGCGGCGATGCTGGGTCGCGTCGAGAAGGCGCTCGAAGTCGAGCGGCACTTGCAGAACCCGGTGGCCGTGTACGCCGCGGAGTTCACGATCGCCGGCAAGCCGGTGACGCGCTTCGAGGTCGTCGCCGACCGGCCGCACCCGGCCCGCTACGCCCACCGCGTCGTGCTGTTCGTCGAGTCCGAGTCGAAGTTGCCGGTGCGCTTCGAGGCGTACGACGCCCCCAAGGCGGCCGGCGGCGAGGGCGAGCTGGTCGAGATGCAGAGCGTCGTCGGGCTGAAGCTCAACGTCGGGCTCGGCACCCGCGACCTCGACCGGTGACGGCGAGTCCAGGGTGCCGCCGACTTCGCCTCGGGGCCTCCTCGAAGTCGGCGGCGGCGAGTCCAGTGCAAGTCTTATGTCAGGAACGTCGGCGTGTCGGTCGTCGGCCCGGATCTGGCGAAGGTCTACGTGAACGTACTCGACGAGACGATCCCTGAGCGGCCGGACGAACTCGCGTTCTATGTGGTGCCGGGGCTAACGAGCGACGCCAAGGACCTCATCGGGCATCAGTCCGTCTGGCGAAAGGCGGCCCCGGCGGCTCTCAAGAAACACTCGAAGGGGAAGGTCTCCTCGGAACTGCTGCACCATGCGGAGGAGTGGTGGCCGACACCCTCTTCGCAGGGTACGCTCGTCTTGAGTGAGCGGGCGAGGAAGTACCCCGACCTCATCGAGCAATTCTTCGGCGTGCATAAGGTGATCGACGGCACCGTGGCCGAAGTAACGGCGGGAGTTCGGGCGCTGGTCACCCCACGCCTCGATCGGTTCTAGCAGTCCGTCGCCGCCCCACCGCCGGCGGTGTCGGTCGGTGACCTCAAGCTCACCTTCACGCGTGCCTCGGCCAACCTGCTCCGCTGGCCGACCACGGTGTCCGGGGGGCGCTAGCTGGACCGGCCGGAGTTGCAGGAGTTGTACGACCGGGTCACGACCTCTCAGGAGTCGGCCAGCGTGGTCCTCGGCCCGCCCGGCGGCGGCAAGTCGGCGTTGCTGGCGCGACTCGGTCAGCGCCTCGTCGATCGGGGCATTGCCGTACTCACGGTCAAGGCCGACCAGTTGCCCGCGGGGGTCGATTCGGCCGCGAAGTTGGCCGATTGGCTGGTCCTCCCCGTCGAGACCGACCAGGCGGTGCTCGCCGTCGCGAGCGGCGAGCGGGTCGTCGTCCTCTTCGACCAACTCGACGCCCTGACCGAGCTGGCGGACCTGAAGTCCGAGAGGCTCCACGTGCTGCTGAACCTCGTCGCCCGGCTGGGCGGGTGCCCCGGCGTCCACGTCGTTTGCTCGTGCCGGGCGTTCGAGTTCCGCCACGACGGCCGGCTGGGCCGGCTCGACGCCCTGGAAGTGACCCTACAACCCCCGGCCTGGGGCGTCGTGTCCGAGG
>JANXTD010000419.1 GCA_025352585.1 Fimbriiglobus sp. | reverse complement strand
GTGCAGGCGCGGCTCGTGGACGCCGGCTTCCGCTGCGTCAGTTACGAACTCGCCGACGGCTACCACGACGGCGCGAGCCTGTCGCACTACGGCCACGCCGAGTTCGTCGCCGACCTGTTCGCGCTCCTTGACCACCTGAAGTTGCCGTCGGTCGACCTCGTCGGCGCGTCGTTCGGCTCGACGGTCGCGCTGAAGGCGGCCGTGACGCAGCCGGGCCGCTTCCGCCGGGTCGTGCTGCAAGGCGGCTTCGCCCGGCGGCCGCTCGCCTCGATGGAACTCGCGCTGGCCACGCTGGGGAGTTGGCTGCCGGGGCGGATGGACCAGTTGCCGATGCGGCGCAAGATGATGAGTGTGACCGACGCCCCGCAGTTCGTCGGCACCCCGCCCGAGGCCCTCGCCTTCCTCGACGCGATGGGCGGCCGCACCCCCGTCAAGGCGGCGGCGCACCGCGGGCTGATCCTGCGCGACCTCGACTTGCGCCCGGACTTGCCCCAGGTCACGCAGCCGGTCCTGATGATCGGCGGCGACCGCGACACGATCGTGCCGCGCAGTTGCGAGGCCGAAGTCGAGGCCGGCGTGCCGGACGTGCGCCGCGTCGAAATCCCGTCGTGCGGCCACTACCCGCAGTACACCTGCCCGGCGACGATGGCGACGCTGGTCGCGGAGTTCCTGCGGCCGGCGTGAGTGCGCTACGCCCGCAGGTCGTCGGCCTCATCGACGTTGACCGTGCCGTGCGTGTTGTAGAGGTGCAGGAAGATCGCCAGCGCGACCGCCGCCTCGGCCGCCGCCAGCACGATGACGAGCACCGCGAACGCCTGGCCTTCGAGCCGGAAGTCGGGCCAGAAGCGGGCGGCGGCGACGAGGTTGAGGTTGGCCGCGTTCAGCACCAGCTCGACGCCCATGAGCAGGCCGATGGCGTTGCGCTTCGTCAGCAGGCACGCCACCCCAACGGCGAACAGGAACGCCGAGAGCAGCACGAACGGCGTGAGGGTCAGCGTCACGACTTCGCCCCCAGGTCGCGGGGCTTGCCCTTGGCCCGCGCCAGGTACGCCGCCCCGACCAGCACGACGAGTAGGTGGACGCTGACGACCTCGAAGGGGAAGAGGAACGCGCGGTCGCCGGGACTCGCGGTCACGCCCAGGAAGCCGAGGCCGAGCACCGCGACGCCGGGCAGTGGACCGTCGGGCGTCGCCGGCGGCTCGGCCAGGTGCAGCGTAGCCCCGGCGAGCAGCGCGAACAGCCCCAGGGCAATACTCCCGCCGACCACCCAGCCGACGGCGGGCACGCGCGGCCCGGCGAACGGCCCCGCCTCGGTGAGCATCCCGCCGAAGGCGACGAGGACTAGCGTCCCGCCGACGTAGACGATGAGTTGGGCCGCGCCCAGGAACTCGGCCCCGAGCAGGAAGTAGCACAGCGCGACGCCGACGAGGGTGAACAGCAGCGACAACGCGGAGCGGACGACGCCGCGGTGGACGAGCACGCCGACGGCGGACGCGGCGGTGAGGCCGGCGACGATCGCGAACAGCACCCCGGCCATCGACGCCCCCCCGCGTGTGTGAGGGGTCGAATGTATCCCGGCGAGCCGAAAGCGTCAGCGCCCGGAGTTCTTGACGTGCGCACGAAAAAACCGACTCGCGGTGGGCCTCTCCCTCCCCCCGCAAGCCGGCCTGACTTTCGTCATGTTGGTGAACTAAGCGCGTCGCGTGCCAAACCCGGCGTCCGTCGGCCGGACACGCGAAAACGCCACGTTTCCTGGTGCTTTCGCGTGGGGAGGCGACTTCAAACCGCAGCAGGGCTGACGCGGGCGTGGGCAGCCGTTGCCCGGTTCGCGGGCGTCAGTGCCGCGCCCTTCTGCACTCAGGGCGTGACCCGCTCCGGGCGGGCGTAAATGTTGAAGCGGTCGGCGCGGACGAAGCCGACGAGCGTCATGCCGACGCGGCGGGCCAACTCGACGGCCAGGCTCGACGGTGCCCCCACCGCGGCGAAGATCGGCACGCCCACGACGGCCGCCTTCTGCACGAGTTCCAGCCCGGCGCGGCCACTGACGAACAGCACCGGCGGGAACGGCCCGGCCGCCAGACTCGCGCCGAGGAGCTTATCGACGGCGTTGTGCCGGCCGACGTCCTCCCGCACGGCCACGATCTCGCCGTCGAGGCCGACGAAGGCGGCGGCGTGCAAAGCCCCGGTGCGCCGGAAGAGTTCTTGCCGCGCGTGCACCTTGGCCGGCAGGGCGTGCAGTAGCGCCGCGGCCACGCTAGGGCCGCCGACGAGCGTCGGGCAGTTGGCCTCGATGGCGTCGAGCGAAGTCTTGCCGCACAGGCCGCACGCCGACGACATCACGCCGTGCCGCCGTAGCCGGACCTCGTCGAGGACGATGTCGGGGTGCAGATCGACGCGCAAGATGTTGGGTTCGACCGCGGTGAGGGCCAGGATGTCGCGCGGCGACTTCACGAGGCCTTCGGTGACGAGCATCCCGGTCGCGAGGTCGCGGTCGTCGCCGGGGGTGCGCAGGGTGACGGCCAGCGGCGTGCGGCGGCGGTCGCGCGGCGGGCCGTGGCGCAACTCGATCAGTAGCGGCTCTTCGCCGACGAGCTGGTCGGGGCGGGTGCGGCGGCCGGCGGCGGTGACTTCGACGACCTCGAAGGCGCGCCAGGCGGCGGGGTGGGCGTCAGTAGGCGAGGGGGTTTCCACGGGGGAATTGTAGCCGAGGCGGGGGTACGGGCGGCGTGGGGGGCACGAAAAAACCGCGGGCGGGTGGGCCGCTCGCGGTTCGGGTTAGTTCAGTTGGGCCGGCATTTACATGCCGATCTTGCGGCGGCCGAAGCGGACCAGGCCGAGGGCCGGGGCGGCGGCGAGCAGCAGGATCGCGACCGGCGGGGCCGGCACGGACGGCGGCGTGACGTCTTGCGAGACGCGGACGTCCCGCAGGGTGATGTCGGCGTCGGGCGACGAGGTGTTGGTGGTGACGTTGCGGTTGACGAACAGGTCGATCGAGGTGATCGCGTTCAGGTTGGTGCCAGAGAAGCTCGACAGCGGGATGGCGAAGCTGGTGCTGCTGCTGCCGACGGCGACGAGACCGGTTTGGGTCGCCGTGGTGGTGCCGTCGCTCAGCACGACGCTGAAGGGGGCAGCGGTCTGGAGGGCGTCGAACGAGAACAGCAACACGGGGCCGCCCGTGTTCAGGTTCTGGGCCGACGAGTAGGTGTACGAGAGCTTGGCGTAGGCGGAGGCGGTGCTGCTGTTCGACGTGTTCAGCTGGAAGGCGGCCCCGGCGACCGCGCCGGTGTTGCCGAAGAAGCCGTTGGTGGCGATGAACACGTTGCCGGTTTGAGTCACCGTGATGTTCCGAGTAACTCCGGCACCGATGGTCGAAGGGACGGCGCTGAAGGTCGAGCCGGACGTGGTGCCGACCGAGTAGGCCGTGGCGGGGTTCGGCGTCGTAAACGTGTCGATCACGAAGTCGGCCTTGGCCACCGTCGTGGTCAGCAGCATGGCGGCGATGGCCACCGCGGAAGTCAGAGTGCGCTTGAACATGACCGAGATCCCTCTGTGTGCGTTTCAATCGCCCTGACGCCGGGCGGGACGGCGACTCGGGAGATCGAGTCGCGGCGAGTCCGCGTGGGCCAAATAATCCGGGCAAGCAGAATCTAGCAATCTTGCCGGTCGGTTGCAACAGGCAATCCCGCTGCACTTGTCGCTCGCCCTCAATAATTAGCCCCACGCCGTACTTCATTACAAATCGGATGCCAATGTGCCGAAAATACCGAAGAGTTGCTGCGAATCTTCCTGCGGCCCAGGAATCCTGGGCGATCGAGTGGATTTCGCCGCCGTCGTCGCGGCGCGAAATTCTCCTGAATGTTCCGAGCCTGTTAACCAAAATTACCGAGTGTCGGCTGACAGTGCTAGTTCCCCGAAACACGAGATTTTTTGAGACGACCTCAAAATTACTTCCCCTTTTCCGCCAAAACGTGTTCCAGCACCGCGTTCATCATCGGGAAGACGAACTGCGCGCTCCCGACGTGCGTGGTGTCGTACCACAGAATCTTCGGCTCACCGGTCGCCCGCCAGAGTTGCCGCATCGCCAGCGGCGGCACGATGTCGTCGCGGCTGGCGGCGATCAGCAGGAGCCGCTTGGCCTTCAACTGCTCGGCGTAGGTGATCG
>JANXTD010000129.1 GCA_025352585.1 Fimbriiglobus sp. | reverse complement strand
GATGGGTTCATCGAGTGGGGCACCCGCAACCGCTGTCGTCTAACTTTGGCGGTCTGGAATGGCTTGGGTGAACGTCAAGGGGCACCGCTACTACCGCCGCTCGAAGCGCGTCGGCGGCCGCGTCGTCACTGAGCACGTTGGCCGCGGCGAGTTGGCGAACCTGGACGCCGAGTACGACGCCGCGAAGCGGGAACTCGACCGGATGGACCGCACGGCCAGCCGCGTCGGGATGCACTCCGACGGTGCGGAGTTCGCCGCCTACTTCGAGTTCGACGACGTGTTGACCGCCGTCGTGGCGGCACTCGCCCACCGGCTGGGCTGGCACCGGCCCAAGCGTCAGTGGCGTAAGAAGAGGGGGGCCGACGTGGGCGAGATTCAGAGACTCCGCAAAAAGATCGACAAGCTTCGGGCGTTCGTGGACGCTCAACCCTTACGCGCCCCGGAACTGCACGGGGTGCCCGAGGCCGACCGGGCGGTGCTGGCGAAGGCCGCCACGGGCGACGCGGCCGCGCTGGAGGCCGCCGAGCCGTACTTCCGAGACGAGGACCGGCTCAAGCGCTGGGGCGACCCAATGTACGCGGCCCGGTGCTGGCTAGTATCCCAGTCTTGCGGAGACAACGCCTTGGTGTGCCGGGCAACGCACCGCTACGCCAACGTCCTGCGTGACGGGTTAGGCTGGGACGGGGCCGACGCGCTCGGGAGGCTGGCGATTGTCCGCGTCGTCAACAACTGGCTGGCCGTCGGCGTCCTCGAAGCGAAAGCGAACCGGGTCGAGCCGGGGCACGCCTCACGGGTCGTGATCGAGCGGGCGCTGTCGCAGGCCGACCGGCGCTTGATGCAGGCGGTGCGCACGCTGGCCGTGTTGCGGGGTGTGAAGCCGAACGCGGTTCTCGGCAAGCTCGTCGGGCCGGCGTTACCCGCCGGCACCGCCCGCCTTGAGGCCGGGTAGCGGGTCGGCGGCGGTCATCACTTGATAATCGATGCCGAGCGCGTCGTGGTGACGCTTGCCGCAGTGGATTTTCCGGTTCTCGTCCTGCCGCAGGTCCGCCTGGTTCGCCGACCCTTTCGTCTCACGCACGAGAACCAGCCGCGGCCCGCCGTCGCCGAACTCGTCGGCGTCCTGCCACACGAACGCCCAGTCGGGGTTGTAGGTGCCGAGTGGGGTCGGCACCGTGAACCACCGCGGCAGCTTGACGTAAAACTTTACCCCGTCGGCCGACTCCAACTTCTCCGCGAACTTGCGCTCGACTTCCGAGTCCACGGCCAGCCGGTCGTACAACGACTTCTTCGCCGCGGCCATCTGCGAACTGGTCTCGACGGTCGGCTCGAACAACTCTTGGTCGTAAGCCCCGCCGTCGGGTTCGTACCGGATGCCCGCGACGAGTTGCTCGTCGAGTTTGTCGCGGAGGGCGTTCGCGGCCACCGCGGCGAAGCCCTCGGGGTTCTCGACGGCCGCCTGCTGCAACTCCGGCTTGACCCCGGCCACGACCGCCAAGAGTGTTTTGCGCGTGAGCCGCATCGGCGGCTTGACGTGCGTGAGAAGCTCGGCGATCTTGCCCACGAGGTCCGGCAGCGGGAACCGGCCGTCGAGCGCGGCGAGCGTCTTCGCCCCGCTCATCTGCAAGGCCACGAACGCCTGCCCGCCGCGGCCGTCCTCCTGAACGTCGAGTCGCGCCCGCGTCACCACGACCCGCGGCGGCGAGACGGTCAGCTTGTCTAACTCCCCCACGACATCGGCGACGAGCTTCGGGGTGTCCACCGTCACGCGGTACCGCGTCTTGCGGCGGATCGCCTCCCACAGTTCGTGGAACTCGACGGGCAACTGGTCGAGCGACTTGCGCACGGCCACCGACTTCGCGCGGGCGTTCGTCACGCGCAGCTTGGCCGCCTCGGCGTCCCCGTACTCGGCCGCGAGTTCCCCTTGCAGCCCCGCGACGAACGACTCGTAACTCTCGTTGGCCACGACGGTGAGCACGTTGACCCCGTCCTCGCGCCGCCGCGCCCCGGACTGGTCCACGGCCAGACGCAGGCCGCGGCCGATCTCCTGGCGCTTCTTCACCTCGCTGGCCGTCTGGTTGAGCGTGCAAATCTGGAAGACGTTCGGGTTGTCCCAGCCTTCCTTCAAGGCGCTGTGGCTGAAGAGGAACGCGGTCGGCTCGGCGAACGATAGCAACTTTTCCTTGTCGCGCATGATCAGCGCGTAGGCGGCGCGGTCCTCGGCGTTCTCGCCGCCGGCGGAGTCCTGGAACTCGACCCCGCCGCCCTTGCGCTTCTTGCTGGCGAAGTAGGCCGCCTGGACGCGGTCGGCGGAGTAGCGTTGCCACGCGGGGTACTTGGCCTTGAGTTCGTCGAACGCCTCGTCGAAGAGCCGGCGGATGACCCCGCCCGCCGCGGCGTAGTTGTCCACGCGGTCGATGAAGAACAGCGAGAGCACCTTGATGCCCTGGGGCCGCAACTGCTCCTGCCGGCGGAAGTGCTGCTCGACGGTGTAGCGGACTTGCTCGCGGAACACCGCCGCCGTGTCGGCCCCGTGCGGCACCCCCTCCTTGACCGTCACGCCGTTGGTGAACGACACCGTCCGCGCCGCGATGTCGATCGTGTCCACGACGAACGTCTCGTACTCCGAGCGGTTCGCCCGGTCGGAGAGCCGGTCGCCGGGCCGGAAGGTGTACGCCTTCTCCTTGATCCGGCCGTCGGCCATGCGCTGATGCACCGCCAGTTTCGCGACGACGGCCTTCGACGTGCTGGCCATCTCGACGAGCCGCACGTAGGCGCTGTTGAAGTCGTCCGCCGTGACCACCGGGGCGACCTCGATGCGCTTGACCAGCCCTTGCCGGTACGCCTCAAAAGGCGTCAAGCGGTAGACGAGGTTGTAGCTGTCGCGGTGGGTCGCGCTGTAGCGGAGCGCGATCAGGGGGTTCAACGCCGCCAGCGCCTGCTTACTCTTGGCGCTCTCGAGGTTCTGAGGCTCGTCCAGGATGAGCACCGGCCGGGCGGACTGGAGCGCGTGCAGGGGCACGACGCTGTTGCGGTCCCGCTTCTGCCGGATGACGTTCTGCTCCTTGTTGAACGAGTCCACGGTCATGATGAGGAAGCGCACGCCGCCGCCGGTGACGAACTCGCTGAGCTTCGACAGGTTGCGGCCGTCGTACACGTCGTGGCGGCAGTCGGGGTTGTCGTAGAGTTGGGCGAAGTGCCCGCGGGTCACCTCGAAGGTCTTGACGACGCCTTCGCGCACCGCGACCGACGGCACGACGATGACGAAGCGCCGCAGGCCGTACTGCCGGTACAGTTCCAGGGCGGTGCGGAGGTAGACGTAAGTCTTGCCGGTGCCGGTCTCCATCTCGACCGAAACGTTCGGGAACGTGACTGGCTGCCGCACGCCGTCGATGTCCGCGGTCTCGGTGAGGAGCCGCAGCGCGTCCGACTCGGGGATGCCGTTGTGGCGCTGCACCGCCCGGACATTTTCGAGGAGCCGGTCGCGGTCGAGCGCGAAGCGCGTCTCGTCCGCCAGGGCGACGCGGGAGCCGAAGAGGATGTCGAACTGGCCGCCGACGGCGTCAAGCCGTAGGCCGCGGAACACGTCCGCCACGGACGCGACCGCCTGGACCTGGAACTCCTGGTGCGCGTCGAACTGGAACTGCATCGGGGTACCCGCAAGGGGTTGGGGCGGTCAGCAGCCCTTGATAGCCGCCGCCGCAGCCGGGACAACCCCGCCCACGACTCTAAACGCCGACGCCTTCAGCAGCGACCGGCTGGAACTCGGGCGTCGAGTACGGCACGAATCCGTCCGGCCAGCACGACTTGACGCAGACGAGTAATCGGTGGTGTGCCTCGGCGGGCGGGGGGTTGACTCGATCGACTTCGACAACCATGCTCGTGCAGTGTTCACGCAGTTGCTGCACGTCGGCCGTGAGGTACGCCGGGAGGTAACCGACGAG
>JANXTD010000383.1 GCA_025352585.1 Fimbriiglobus sp. | reverse complement strand
CTCGAACAACTGTACCGCGACGACCCGGCGAGCCTCGACCGCATCCGCCGGACGCCGTGACGGCTCCGGCCCAAGGCCGGTCTTCTGGAGCTGGCCGCTGTGAGGCCGGTCTTAACCCCCTGGGTCTTTGGCCCCCGTGTGTGGCAGTAAGACCGGCCTCACAGCGGCCAGCTACAGAAGACCGGCCCAGGGCCGGACGCCCTACGGCGTCCGGCGGATGCGGTCGAGGCTCGCCGGGTCGTCGCGGTACAGTTGTTCGAGGGCCGCCCGCGCGGCGTCGGCCCCGGCGGCGTCGCCGGCGGCCCGGCGCTCGCGGACCTGTTGCAGCGCCGCCTCGGTGACGCCCGCGCCGTCGAGCGGCCACGGCTTCGGGCGGGCGGCCAGCGCGGTCAGCGCGGCGTCGGCGGCGTCGAGCCACGCTGCCTCGCCCGCCTGCCCCGCGTAGCCGGCCCGCAGTTGCCGCCACGTCGATTGCGCCGCGGCGAAGTCGCCCGCCTGCGCGAGCTTCAGCCCGCGGCGGTACCAGCGCTCCGCCTCCGACGGCGGCTTGACGCGGCCGCCGAACAGCAGCGCCGCCCGCAGTTCCCGGCGGTCGTCGATCTTGGCGCGGGCCGCGCTCACCTCGGCGGCGAACTCGCCGGGGTACTTCGCGCTCAGCGGTTCGAGGTACTTGTCCCACGCCGCGTCCCAGTCGGCCGGCTCCGCCGACTGCATCAGCGGTTGGGCCTGGGCGTACAGCTCCGCGGCAGTCGGCGACGGCCAGAAGAGTAGCGCCAGCGTCACGCCGACGACCAGCAGGGACAGCGGCAGGACGACGGCGGGGCGGGCCATCAGCGGCCGGCGCTCGCGGCCCGCCTCGAAGTCGTCGAGGCCGCGGCCGACCTGCGACTCGTCGAGGGCGAAGTCGGCCGCGGAGCCGGGTTGCTCGGCCGTCCAGGGGATCTTGCGGCCCTTGCGCTCGGCCTTCGCCTTGACCTGGCCCAGCATCTCCGCGGCGGCGGCCGCCGTCGCCGGCCGGCGGTTCGGGTCCTTCGCCAGCAGTTCGCAAATCCACTCGTCGAAGTCGGCCGGCAGGTCGGGCACGACCAGCGCGGGCCGGTCGGGCAGCGTGTAGCAGTGCTTGTGCGTGTACTCCGCGACGGTGCCGGCCACGAACGGCGGCCGCCCGGCGAGCAGCGTGTAGGCCAGGCAACCCAGCGAGTAGAGGTCGCTGCGGCGCGTCAGCGGCTTGCCGGTGAAGAACTCCGGCGGCAGGTGGCCCAGCGTACCGAGCGCGTCCGCCGGTAAGCTCGTCGGGGCGACCGGCAGCAGCTTCGCCAGCCCGAAGTCGGCCAGCTTGACGAGCCCGCCCGGCGTGATCAGCACGTTCGACGGCTTCAAGTTGCGGTGCAACACGCTGCGGTGGTGGCCGTGCTTCAAGCCGCGGGCGACCTGGACGAGCAGGCCCAGCAGTTCGTCGGCCCACGGCAGCCCCGGCTCGCCCGGCTTCTTGGCGTGGGCCTTGAGCCGCGCCCCGGCGTCGGTCCCCTCGACGAGTTCCATGGCGAACCACGCCTGCCCGACGTGGACGCCGGCCTCGTAGGTCTTGACGATCAGCGGGTGGTTGAGGCGGTGCAGCGGCAGCATCTCGGCGGCGAAGCGGCTGGTGAATTCGGGCCGCAAGAGTTCGGGGTGCGTGAAGACTTTGACGGCGGCCAGGCGCATCGGCTCGTCGGCGGCCTGGGCCTTGTAGACGGTCGCGACCGGGCCGCGGCCCAGCTCGCCGCCGAGAACCCAGTCGCCCAGCCGTTGCCCGGTCATGCCTGTCCCCTGTTGATAGACTTGTGCAGTGGGCGGTGCCAACCTACCGACCCGACCCCGCCGCGCCAATGCCACGCCCCCAACCCGGAACCTCCCGGAGAACGCCTCATGACCGCGTTACTGTTGATCGCCCACGGCAGCCGCCGCGCGGAGGCGAACGCCGACCTCGACCACGTCGCCGCGGCGATGCGTCAGCGCGCCGCCTACGCCGTCGTCCAGACGTCGTACCTCGAACTCGCCGAGCCGACCATCGCCCAGGGCGGGGCGAAGTGCGTCGAGGCCGGGGCGACGGCCGTCACGATGCTGCCGTACTTCCTGTCGGCCGGCATCCACGTCCGCGAGGACATGCTCGAAGCGCAGGCCGAACTCGCCGAGCGCTTCCCCGAGGTGACCTTCCGGTTGGCCCCGCACCTGGGGCTGCACCCGCTGTTGCTCGATGTCGTCGAGGCCCGCGCGCGGGAGGCCGAAGTCGCCGCGGGGTCGGCGTGACCGCACTGGCCTTCGGCGTCACGGTGTTCGTCTCCGCGGCGCTGGTAATGCTCGTGCAGCCGCTGGCCGGCAAGACGCTCCTGCCCGCGGCCGGTGGCACCCCCGCCGTCTGGAGCACCTGCCTCGTCTTCTTCCAGGCGCTGCTGCTCGCCGGCTACGCCTACGCCGACCGCCTCGCCCGCCTGCCGCTGCGCCGGCAAGCCGTGACGCACCTCGGCGTGTTGACCCTGGGGGCGTTGGCGGCGTTCGCGCTGACCGGCCGCGCCGATCCCGACCTGATCCCCGCCGACTCGGACTGGCCCGTCGGCGGGCTGTTGGCGTTCCTGCTGGTCTACCTCGGCCTGCCGTTTTTTGCGCTCGCCCCCACGTCGCCGCTGTTGCAGTCGTGGTACCGTCACACGTCGGCGAACCCGTACTGGCTGTACGCCGCCGGCAACGTCGGCAGCTTGTTGGGCCTGCTGGCGTACCCCTTCCTCGTCGAGCCGCGGCTGACCCTCGCCGGGCAACTCACCGCGCTGCGCTGGGGCCTCGTCGCGCTCCTGCCGCTGATCGCGCTGGCCGCCTGGCGCTCGGGCGCGGTGACCTCGCCGACGGCCGAAGTCGTCGCGCCGGTGCCGGGGACAACGCGGCTGCGCTGGCTGCTGCTGGCGGCGTTGCCGTCGAGTTGGCTGATGGGCGTGACGACGCACCTGACGACCGACATCGCCCCGGTGCCGCTGCTCTGGGTCGGCCCGCTCGCACTTTACCTGCTGAGCTTCGTCGTCGTCTTCGCCGCCTGGCCGCCGCGTGCCCGCCGCGCGTTCGGCCGCCTGACGCCGATGGCGCTGGTCTTCCTCGCGGTGGCGCTCACGACCGGCGGCACGGAGCCGATGGCGCTCGTCGCAGGCCTGCACCTCGCCTGCTTCTTCGCGGCGGCGCTGCTGTGCCACGGCGAACTTGCGGCGACCCGGCCGGCGGCGTCGCAACTGACGAACTTCTACCTGACGCTCTCGGCCGGCGGCGTGTTGGGCGGGCTGTTCAACGCGCTGGCCGCGCCGGTGCTGTTCACCCGCCTCGGCCTCGTCGAGTACCCGCTGGCCGTCGTGCTGGTCGCACTGGTCCGGCCGTACACGCCGTTGTCGTTCTCGAAGCGTGACGCGGCGGGGTGCCTCGCCTTCGCGGCCGTTCTCGTGGCGTTGAATCTGGCCGTGGCGACGTTCGTGCCGGCGGTCGCCGAGGACGCCAACGCCGCCGACGTGCTGATCGCCCGCGTCACCCGTGGGGGGTTGTTGTTCGGCCTGCCGGGGGCGCTGGCGTTCGCCCTGGTGGCGCGGCCGGCGCGGTTCGCCGTCTGCCTGGCACTGCTGTTCCTCGCCGGGGCCGCCGACGCCGGGCCGCACGGCGAAACCCTGCTGCGCACGCGCAACTTCTTCGGCACCCTGCGCGTGACCAAAAGCCGCGACGGCCGGTTCGTCCGCCTCGTCCACGGCACCACGCAGCACGGCCAGGAACGCCTCGACGAACCCCTCCCGCCGCGGCCGCTGATGTACTACCACGCCACCGGCCCCGCCGGCCGCGCGCTGGCGAAGTTGCCGGCCCCGCGCCGCGTCGCCGCCGTGGGACTGGGCGTCGGGGCGCTGGCCGCTTACTCGACGCGGGAGTCGCAATGGAGC
>JANXTD010000364.1 GCA_025352585.1 Fimbriiglobus sp. | reverse complement strand
AGTTGCATCCCGGCCGGTAACGTCTCGGTGGACTTGCCGTCGGGGGACGGCAGGTCGAGGAAGTTGAGTTCGCGCGTCCAGCGGGACTTCGGAACGGCGGCCGACTCGGGGGCGAACTCCATCACGCCGTTGCCGTCGGCGTCGAGCAGCGGGCCGGACCAGACCTGGGCCGCCGTCACGCCGGCCGCCTGGACCCAGAGCGGTGTTGGCGGGCCTTTGAGCGTCCGCAACGCCGACTGCCGGGGGGCCGGAGCGTAGCGGGCGTCGAGGAGCCGGCTCAGTTCGTTGAGGCCGTCTTGCGGGGTGCCGGTCTCCCAGACCAGCGTGTTAACGACCACACTCGCCCCGCGCAGGCCGTCGAGCTTCGCCCTCAGGCGGTCGAAGCGATCGACGACGGCGCGGAACTGCTTCTCGTCGGCGTTCAGTTCGTCGAGCGCCTTGCGGGCGGCGGCGCGTCGGGCGGCCGGGCGGTCCTCGTCGCCGAGGTCGCCGAACGCCTTCGAGTATTCGTCGAGGACCACGCCGCGGCGGACGGTCAGCACCAGCGTGCGGCGGGTCAGCTCGAAGGCCCGCGTCTGCATCGCCTCGCTGGACGCCGCGTCGCCGGACACGACCCGCGCCAGGCCGTAGAGTTGCGAGAACGCGGCGGGGTTGACGCGCACCAGCGTCAGCCGGGCCTCGGGGGCGGCCGCGTACACGACCTGGGCGGCGAGCGTGCCGACGCCGGTGCCCCCCGCGGCCGGGTCGGGCACGAGGTCGGGGCTGAGTTCCGCCGTCACGTCAATCAGATCGACGCCCGCCGGCAACGCTTTGCCGGAGGCCAACACGCCGGCGAAGTCGGTGCCGACGAGGACGACGTGCTGGCCCGCGCCGCGGTAACCCAGCCGGTGCAGTTGATCGACGCGCGACTGCGCCAAGAGGTCCGCGACCGCGGGGAACTTGGCCCCCGCCGCCGCCGGGGTTGTGGTCCCGCTGCCGAGTCGTGGCAGGCGAATCGCGCGGACTTCCAACACGTCCGCGAGCTTGGCCACGTCGGCGGTGCGGGCGACGCGCACGGTCACGACGCGGCCGACCAGCCCTTCGACCGAGACGTTTTCCGAGGTCGCGCGGAGGCGTTCGCGTAAGGCCGTCCAGCCGTCGCCGGGGGCGTCGTCGAGGACCAGGTCGAAGCGCTGCGGCTTGCCGGCGTTGGCCGCGTCGTCGGCGACCGCCCTGGCGTCGGGCGTCAGCTTGGCCGACACCGCCACCGACGCGGGCGCGGCCGGCGGAGGCGCGACCTCGGCGGCCGCCGCCGGGGCGGTCGCCAGCACTTCGACGGTGCGGATCGGCAGGGTCGTGCGCAGGGGGGCCGGCTGCTGGTCGAGCGGTAACGCGGGCAGGAACCAGCCCGACGGCAGCGTCCGCAAGTCCTTCGTCAGCTTCAACACGTTCTCGCCGGGCAGCGTGCCGCGGAGGAGCGTGTCGCCGGCGGTGTCGTAGCTGACGGACTCGCGGAAGCCGAGCAGGCCGAGGTGCCGGGCGACCTGCTCATGGAGGTTACGCTGCTGGTCGCGGCCGAAGCCGGCGGCGATGCGGGCGCGCACGGCCACGGGCGTCTTGCCGTCGGCGGGCAACGCCTGCCCGGCCGGCACGGCGACGGCGGTGACGACGTTGGGGTTGCCGAAGAGCCGGTCGAGGTTCGCCGACGGCAGCGTGCCGGTGAAACTTTCCGCGGTCGGGTCGAACACGTCGAGGTCGCCGTCTTCCCGCACCGTCTCGACGAAGTTGAGCGACTTGAGGTGCCGTTGCAGCTCGCGGTACTGGCGGATGCGCTCGTCGCGGTCGGCGCGGATGCGGTAGCGCAACTGCACGTCGAACGACTCGGGCCGCGGGGGGTACGTCACCTGGGCCGCCCCGGCGGGCGCGAGCAAGGCGGTGGCGAAGAGGGCGACGAAGAGTCGGGGCATCACGGACCTCGCGGCGGCGCAGGACGGGCAACCACCAGCATGACCGCGCCGGCCGGGCTTGCCAAGCGTCTGCGGGGAAGTATCCCCAGACGGGGCCGGCGAAGTGCCCGCGACCCTGCCGGCCGCGACGAATCCACCGGGGGCACGCATGGCGACGACTTTCCGCGGCAAGACCGTTCTGATCACCGGGGCGTCGAGTGGGATCGGGCGATCACTCGCGGTCGCGCTCGCCGCGCAGGGGGCGCGCCTCGGCGTCACGGCCCGCCGCGCGGAATTGCTGGAGTCGCTGGCGGCCGAAGTCCGGGCGGCCGGCGGCACCATCGAGACGGCGACCCTCGACGTGAGCGACCGCGCCGCGACCGTCAGTGGCCTGCGCGGCCTCGCCGACCGCCTCGGCCCGCCGGACGTGCTCATCGCCAACGCCGGCGTCAGCGAGCCGACCGGCATCGAGCCGCAGAACGTTGACGGCGTCGTGCGCATGGCCAACGTCAATTACCTCGGCGTCGTTTACGCCTTCGAGGCGGTCTTGGCGGGGATGCTCCAGCGCGGGGCGGGGCACCTCGTCGCGGTGTCGAGCATGGCGGCGTACAAGGGCCTCCCCGGTGCCGCCGGCTACTGCGCGTCGAAGGCCGCGGTGAGCAGCTACTGCGAGGCGATCCGCATCGACCTGTGGCCGCGCGGCGTAGCGGTGACGTGCGTC
Organism: Fimbriiglobus sp.; assembly: GCA_025352585.1. GTDB lineage: Bacteria > Planctomycetota > Planctomycetia > Gemmatales > Gemmataceae > Fimbriiglobus. The sequence goes on along the minus strand of JANXTD010000364.1, from coordinate 679 downwards.
TACCCCGGCTTCGTCGAGACGCCGATGACGGCCAAGAACACGCACCCGATGCCGCTCCTCATGACGGCCGAGGCGGGGGCCGCGGAGATCCTGCGCCGCCTCCCCGGCCGCCCCGGCGTCCTGAACTTCCCCCGCCGCATGCGCCTCCTGATGGCGCTGACGCGGCTAGCGCCGGACCGCTTCATCCGCAAGCGCGTCCGCGTCAAGGTGATCGACCCGGCGGGGTGACCGATTATCGCCCCGTCCTTGTTTACCACCGCATCAACGGGTAGATTCCCGGCATGGCCCCCATCAAAAATCTCTCCGGCGACGACCGCGTGGACAAGAGTGACCCTCAGTCGGCAGCCGAGGCCGGACCCACCCCGGCGATGCTCGCGGCACGCCACGCGGCCGCGGCACGGCTCCGCACCTCGACCTAGGATTTCGACGCCCTCTCTGATCTGGACGCCATCGACTTGGCGGACCAACGACACGACCGTGTTCACTGTCGTAGATAATTAACGGATGAGAAACGTTGACTTTCCCATCCTCGTAGTGATAATGAAAGCGGCGGAGGGTCAACACCCCTCCGCCGCCACCAACTCAGTAGACCTGCTGCACAATAGGGGTCGAAAGCCGTAGAACGTGGGGATGACACCCTATGGAACTGAAGAACTCATCGTAAACGATTTGAACTAGA
>JANXTD010000356.1 GCA_025352585.1 Fimbriiglobus sp. | reverse complement strand
TTCTGGGCGACGTGGTGCGGGCCGTGCAAGAACGACCTGCCGCAACTCGCGGAGTTGGCGGCCAAGGGCGTCGTGGTCGTGGGGCTGCACCCGTCCGGCACCCCGGCCGAGGACGTGGCCAAGGTGGTCGCCGACGGCAAGTTCGGCTACCCGACACTCGTCGCGGCCGACAACGGCCGGGAGACGGTCGCCGGCTACCCGGCGGCGCTGTACCCGTACTGCATCGCCGTCGATGCCAAGGGCAACGTGGCCGCGCACGGGACGCTGCACGAGATCCGCCTGATGGTCGGCAAGGGGACGTTGACGCTGACCAAGCCGTAACGCCGATCCGGCCGGCTACACCTTTTCGACCGGCTGGCCCTTCGCCGCCCACGCGGTGAAGCCGCCGTCCATGCTGACCACGTTCGTGTAGCCCATCTGTTGCAGCGTGACGGCGGCGAGGGCGGAGCGGAAGCCGCCGCCGCAGTACAGCACCACCGGCGTCGCCGCGTCGGGGACCTTCACCTCGATGTCGCGCTCGATCACGCCCTTGCCGACGTGGATCGCCCCGACCGCGTGGCCGGCGTCGTACTCGCTCTCTTCGCGCACGTCCACGAGTACGAACGCCTCGCCGGCGGCGCGGCGCTTGGCCACGTCCTCGACGGTACACTCCGCCACGCGGGCCTTGGCCTCGTGGGCGATCTTCAAAAAGCCGGGGCTGTGCTGCTTGGCCATCGCCATGTCTCCGTAACAAAGGGGGTCCGTCCGAGGGTCCGGGCCGTGCCGGCGTCCCTGTTGCTTTATCCGCTACCGCCGTCGTGACCCCCGCAATCTCGGCGCATCTTTCGACCAAAGGCAGTTGCCCCGGTGCGGCGTGAGTGTCAAAACTTCATCTCCCACCTCAAGAGAGTTCCTATGAAGACGACCCGCCTGGCGCTGATGTTGGCCGCGCTGCTGACGCTGAGCGGCGTGGCCACGGCCCAGTCGGTCGTCCCCGCGCCGGGCTACGGCCCGCCGGCGGCCGCGGCCCACCACCCGCGGCTGTACCGCCTGCTGGAGTTGGTCACCGAGCCGTCGCTGCTGGTGCGGCCGTCGCCCTACGCCGGCTACGTGCCGAGCAACCACCCGTTCCTCGACGCCGCGCCGAACCTCGCGAACCTGGTTTTCCTGGGCCTGTCCGGCGTCAACTCGACGCCGCTGGGCGTGGCCAGCTTCGTGGTGCCGATCGCGCTGCGGGCGGTGCGGGTCGCGGCCTACGGCGCGCCGTTCCCGATGACCCGCCGCGAGACGGCGTTGTGGATCGTGCTCCCCGAGTTCGTCCACCTGAACCGCACCTACCGGGCGACCGGCTTCTACCTCGAGCGCCCGCTGTACGCCCGCCTGGGCCTGGTCGGCCCGCTGTTCCCGCGGCTGCGCATGCTCCGCGGGGGGAGCCGCTGACAGTTCGCGTGTGGGGTGTCGGGTATCGCAGAACCTTCGGCATCGTGTTTGAGGTTTTGTCTGACCAAACCCGACACCCGACACCCGACACCCCATACCCGCTCTGTTAGCGAAGGTACCGGTTCACGATGTTCTCCAGCAGCTCTTGCCGGCCGGACGTGTTCGGCGTGATGTCGCCCTTGGCGAGCATGTACTTTTCGAGCGTGGCGAAGTCGGCCGTGCCGGCCTCGATCTCCGCGCCGACGCCGGCGTCCCACGAGGCGTAACGCTTCGTCAGCATCCCCTTGACGACGCCGTCGGCCCGCATCGCCGCGGCGATTTTGAGGCCGTGGGCAAAAGCGTCCATGCCGCCGATGTGGGCGTAGAACAGGTCGATCGGCTCGAAGCTCTCGCGGCGCAACTTGGCGTCGAAGTTCAGCCCCCCGGAGCCGAGGCCGCCCTGGTTCAGGACCGCGAGCATCACCTGGGCCGTCTGGTACAGGTTCGTGGGGAACTGGTCGGTGTCCCAGCCGATGAGTTCGTCGCCGCGGTTGGCGTCGATGCTGCCGAGCATCCCGTAGCTCGACGCGTACGTCAGCTCGTGGGCCATCGTGTGACCGGCGAGCGTGGCGTGGTTGGTCTCGACGTTGAACTTGAAGTCCTGGTCGAGGCCGTAGGTCTTGAGGAAGGCCATGCACGCCGCGCAGTCGCTGTCGTACTGGTGCGTCGTCGGCTCCTTCGGCTTCGGCTCAATCAGGAACTGCCCCGTGAAGCCGATCGTCTTCTTGTAGTCCACCGCGAGGTGCAGGAACTTCGCCAGGTGGTCGAACTCTCGGCGCAGGTCGGTGTTGTTGAGCGTGTGGTAGCCTTCGCGGCCGCCCCAGAAGACGTAGTTGACGCCGCCGAGTTCCTTCGTGCATTCGATCGCCTTCTTGACCTGCGCCGCCGCGAACGCGAACGCGTCGGCGTTGCAGCTCGTGCTGGCCCCGTGGACGAACCGCGGGTGGCTGAACAGGTTGGCCGTGCCCCAGAGCAGTTTGATCCCCGTCTCGGCCTGCTTCTCCTTGAGCTTCGCCACGACGGTGTCGAGCCGCTTGTTGGTCTCGGCGAGGTTGGCCCCTTCGTCCGAGATGTCGCGGTCGTGCCAGCAGTAGTACGGCACGCCCAGCTTGCCCATGAACTCGAAGGCGACATCGACCCGCTTGAGGTCCATCGCCAGCGAGTGCGACCCGTCTTCCCACGGCCGCACGGCACACCCCGGCCCGAAGGGGTCCGCCCCGGTGCCGCGGAAGGTGTGCCAGTACGCGACGGCGAAGCGCAAGTGCTCCGCCATCGTCTTGCCCTCGACGACGGCCGCGGCGTCGTAGTGGCGGAAGGCGAGCGGGTTGGTGGAGTCCGGCCCCTCGAAGGGGATCGTCGGCACGTCCGGGAAGAAAGCCATGTCTATCGACTCGTGGTGAGGGAGAGGTTTAAGGTACGAAAACCGGGTGGTCGGGTGGTCGGGTGGTCGGGTGTCACAGACGGAAACCGGGTGGTCGGGTGTGGGGTGTCGCAGACGGAAACCGGGCGTCGGGTTTGGGGTGTCGCAGACGCAACCCATGCGGTTC
>JANXTD010000332.1 GCA_025352585.1 Fimbriiglobus sp. | reverse complement strand
TGCCGATCACGAAGTTGACGCGCGAGTCGGTCGCCGAGTGCAAACTCAGCCCGCGTGAGGCCGACCGCTGTAAGAACTTCTTCGCCTTGGGCCTCGTCTACTGGATGTACGAGCGGCCGCTGGAAGTGACCGTTAAGTGGGTCCGCGAGAAGTTCGCCAAAAACCCGCAGTTCGTCGATGCCAACATTCGCGCGCTGAAGGCCGGCTACAACTACGGCGAGACGGTCGAACTGCTGCCGGTGCAATTCCGCGTCGCCAAGGCCAAGACTTCGCCGGGGACGTACCGCAAGATCACCGGCAACGACGCACTCGCGATCGGCCTGGCCGCGGCGGCGAAGTTGGCCAACAAGACGCTCGTCTTCTCGGGCTACCCGATCACGCCCGCGAGTTCGGTCATGGAGGCGCTGGCCACGCCGGACATGCGCCGCTACGGCATCAAGGTGCTGCAAGCCGAGGACGAAATCGCGGCGTGCGGCGTCGCCATCGGCGCGAGTTTCGCCGGGGCCATCGGCGTGACCGCCACGAGCGGGCCGGGGATTTGCCTCAAGGCCGAGGCGGTGAACCTGGCCGTGATGACCGAGTTGCCGCTGGTGATCCTCAACATCCAGCGCGGCGGCCCGAGCACCGGTTTGCCGACGAAAACCGAGCAGTCCGACCTGCTGCAAGTGTTGTTCGGCCGTAACGGCGAAAGCCCCGTCGCGGTGATAGCCCCGTGTACGCCCGGCGACTGCTACGAGATGGCCGTCGAGGCGGTGCGCATCGCCACGCAGTTCATGACGCCGGTCTACCTCCTCTCCGATGGCTACTTAGCGAACGGTTCGGAGCCGTGGAAGCTGCCGGACCTCGCCACGCAAAAGCCGATCGTCATCAACCACCCCACGGCCCACAACAGTGACGGCTACCAGGGTCCGGGCCACGAGGTCGGCGAGGGGTCGGCGTCGCAGTACCTTCCTTACAAGCGCAACGAGCACCTGGTGCGGCCGTGGGCGATCCCCGGCACGCCGGGCCTCGAGCACCGCATCGGCGGCATCGAGAAGCAAGACATCACCGGCAACATCAACTACGAGCCGGCGAACCACGAGCACATGGTCCACACGCGGGCCAAGAAGGTCGAGGCGATTGCCCACGTCATCCCCGACCTGCCGGTGACCGGCGACCTCGACGCCGACCTGCTCGTCGTCGGCTGGGGCGGCACCTTCGGCAGCATCACGACCGCCGTAGAGCGTGCCCGCAAGCAGGGGTTGAAGGTCGCGCAAGCCCACTTCCGCTACCTGAACCCGATGCCCAAGAACACCGAATCCGTGTTGAAGCGCTACCCCAAGATTCTGGTGCCCGAATTGAACTCCGGGCAACTGCTGTGGCTGCTGCGGGCGAAGTACCTCGTCCCGGCCGTGGGGTTGAACAAGGTGCAAGGCAAGCCGTTCCTGATCAGCGAAATCCTGTCGGCGATCGAGAAGCAGTAAGAATCGGGTGTCGGGTGTCGGGTTTGGGGTGTCGCAGAACTGTCGGCTAGCCTCCACCGACTCCCGACTCGCTTGTTCAAGGCGGTTTTGTTCGAGGACTGACGGTCGCGGTCGTTGGAGGGGGTGCTTTGTGGCGCTACAAACCTACCGCGACTTGGACGTGTGGCAGGCCGGGATCGAGTTGGTCGAGAAAGTTTACTTCTTGGCGAAGTCGCTGCCGGACGACGAAAGGTTCGGGATGACCAGCCAACTCCGACGGGCCGTGATCTCGATCCCGCTCAACATCGCCGAAGGTTATGGCCGTAGCCACCGAGGCGACTACCTGCGTTTCCTATCGTTCTCCCAAGGCTCCCTGAAGGAAGTCGAAACCCTGCTGATCATCATCGGTCGCCTGAAGTACGCCGAACGTGTCGCTCTCCAACCCGCCTGGGAGTTGTGCCAACGGATCGGCAAGATGCTCAGCCGCCTGATGCAATCCTTGTCAGGCACAACACGCACGCCAACCCCGAACAAAGGGCACGACGAACAAAACCGTTGACTCGATTCTGCGACACCCCACACCCGAAACCCGATACCCGATCTTTCTGCGACACCCCACACCCGACACCCGATACCCGATAGGGAAACAATGTCCACCACATTAAGCCTCCCGACGTTAACGACCAAGGACCTCACCACCGACCAGGACGTGCGCTGGTGCCCCGGCTGCGGGGACTACTCCATCCTCGCCCAGATGAAGAAGGCCCTGCTCGGCGTCGGCGTGCCGCGCGAGAAGATGGTGTTCGTCTCGGGGATCGGCTGCTCGTCGCGCTTCCCCTACTACATGAACACCTACGGCTTCCACACCATCCACGGCCGCGCGCCCACGTTCGCCACCGGTGTGAAGCTCGCCAACCCCGACCTGCAAGTCTGGATGGTCACCGGCGACGGCGACGGTTTCTCGATCGGCGGTAACCACACGATGCACCTGCTGCGTCGCAACGTCGATATCAAGGTTCTGCTGTTCAACAACGAAATCTACGGGCTGACCAAGGGCCAATACTCGCCGACGAGCCGCACCGGGACCAAGTCGAAGACCAGCGTGACCGGCTCCATTGAGTCCCCCATCCGGCCGTTGACGTTGGCGCTCGCGGCCGAGGCGACCTTCGTCGCGCGGACCATTGACATCGACATCCAGAACCTCGTCGTCACGTTGCAACGGGCTGCGGCGCACAAGGGGACGGCGTTCGTCGAGATTTACCAGAACTGTAAGATTTTCAACGACGACGTGTGGGCCTACGCGACCGACCGCAGTATGAAGCACGACAACTTGCTGTACCTCGAACACGGCAAGCCGATGGTCTTCGGCAAGAACCGCGACAAGGGCATCCGGCTGATCGGCCTCAAGCCCGAGGTCGTGACCATTGGCAAGGACTGCGCTATTGACGACCTGCTCGTCCACGACGAGACCGACCCGGTGGCCGCGTCGCTCCTGAGCCGCATGAGCAACCCCGAGTTCCCGGAGCCGGTCGGCGTGGTCTACGCCGTGCGCAAGCCGACCTACGAGGAGTTGGTGCAGCAACAAATCGACGCGTCGCTGGCCAAGAAGGGGCCGGGCCAACTCGCCGACCTGTTCGCCTCCGAAGACCTCTGGACGGTCGAGTAGCCCCCCTACCCGTCGGAACTCTTGCCTGGAGCATGACGATGCCGACCCCCACGGTATGCCCCTCCTGCGGCGCGTGGCTCAGCGACTTTGAAGCGGTCGCCGGCACGCCGTGCCCGGAGTGTCGTGCGACGGGGGTCGCGCCCGCGGCGGAGTCTCCCGCCCGCGGCAGGGCGAAAGCCGTCTCCACGCAGTCGGGTGCCCGCGACGACCCCGAAGATGGAGGCGAGTTCGACGACCGGCCCCGCGGGAAGTCGCCCATCGCCGGTCACAGGGGGTTGAAGCTTCTGCTGATCGCCAACGGCGTCTGCGCGCTGGTGGGGTTGGTCGCGGTTTGCGGCGGCGGGGCGTACTTCTACGGCGAGGCGATCTTGCACCCCGCGCCGTCCGGCTGGGCGACGGCGTCAAACGCCGAGGGGCGTTACCGCGTCTTCCTGCCCGGCGTAGTCACCAGTCACGACCAGTCGCAGCGCAACGGCCAGGCCCGCGGCCACTACGCTAGCCTGCCGTCGGGCAACCTCCGGGTCCACATCGAGAGCTGGCCGGTCCTCGCCGGGACGACATTACCGACCACCCCGGAGGACCTGTTCAAGCTCTGGGGCCACGTGCTGGCTCCGTGGGACCGCCGCGAGACGCTCGTCGCGGTGCAACTCGGCGGCCTCCCTGGGGCCGAGGTGCGGACGTACCACAACGACGCCTGGATGGAAGACAAAATGCGGGAGCGGCGGGCCTTCGACTGGCTGCCGCCCGAGCAGAAGCGCCAGGCCGAGGCGGGGTTAGCGGCCGGCCAGGCGGGGCGGGCGCACAGCGAGCACAAGGTGGTTTACCTGGTCGCCACGGACCGGCGCTTCTACGTCATCACGGCCACGACGACCGGCGGGTACGCCGACGAGGGCGTGCTGGCCATCCTCCGCGACTCCTTCGTGATCCGATGATTTGCCCCGCGTGCTACGAGCCGAACACCCCCGGCGACGACTGGTGTCGCCGCTGCGGCTGCGACCTCACGGCCGACGACCGGCCGACGCCGCACGACCGCGTCGAGCGCAGCCTGATGGCCGACGCCGTGAGTGTTCTCGACCCCCGCCCGGCCGTGACGGTCACCGCCGACACGCCGCTGCGCGAGGTGATGCGGCGCATGATCGCCGCGGAGGTGGGGGCGGTGCTCGTCGTGGACGCGGCCGGGTTGCTGGTGGGCATCCTGACGGAGCGCGACTTCCTGACGCGCGTGGCCGGCGCGCCCGACTACGACGGCGGCTGCGTGGGCGACTCCATGACCCGCGACCCCGAGGCGGTGGCCGCGACCGACCCGCTGATGTTCGCGCTGGGCAAGATGGCGACGGGCAACTACCGGCACATCCCGGTCTTAGCCGCCGGCCGCCCCGTCGGCGTGCTGTCGGTCCACGACGTGCTGCGCCACATCGTCACCCAAGCCGGCGGCCTGTGACCGGCGCGCCTCGAACGTGTCCTACGCTTGGGCATGACCCTCACCGAGACGGCCGGGTTCCTGGCGCGCGTCCGCGAGTCGCCGGACGACGACGGGCCGCGGCTCATCTTCGCCGACTGGCTCGACGGCGTCGGCCAGCGCGACCGCGGCGAGTTCATCCGCGTCCAGGTCGCGCTCGCGCGGGTGGCCGACCCCGACCCGCGCCGGCCGGAGTTGCTGCGCGCCGAGGCCGACTTGCTACACGACCACGCCGACGCCTGGGCCGAGCCGTTCCGCGGGCTGGCCACCGGGCCGGTGTTCCGCCGCGGCTTCGTCGAGGAGGTCAAAGTCACGGCGCGGCAGTTCCTCGCCCGGCCGGCCGAACTCTTCGCCGCCGGCCCTGTCCGCCACGTCCACCTGCTCGACGCCGCCAGCCACCTGACGGCCGTGACGCTCTCGCCGCACCTCGAGCGCCTGAGCGGGCTGACGGTCTACGGCCAGCACCTGCGCGACGGCTTGGCGCACGCGCTGGCCGAGTCGCCGCACCTGGGCCAGTTGCAAACACTCCACCTGGGCCGCAACCCCATCGGCGACCGCGGCGTGGAGCGGCTGGCCCGCGCGGCCGGCCTGGCGGAGTTGGCCGGCCTCGACCTGAGCGAGTGCGGGCTGGGCGAGCCGGCCGGCTTCACGCTCGCGGAGTCGCCCCGCTTCGGCCGCCTGACGCGGCTCGAACTCGCCGGTAACGCCCTCGGCCCCCACGCCGCGACCCGGATCGCCGCGTCGCCGCACCTGCAAAACCTCGCGCGGCTCGGCCTCTCGGGCAACCGCCTGGGCGGCGAGCGGCTGGCGACGGCCCCCGACCCGACGGCGCTGCTGCGCGCGGCCGCGGTCGATCTGTCCGGCAACGACCTCGGCCCGGACGGCTTGCGCACGATCCTGGGCGGCGTCCGCACGGCGGGGGTGCGCGAACTCGACCTGAGCCAGAACGCGCTGGGCGACGAGGGGGCCGAACTGCTCGCCGCGTCGCCGGTGGTCCTCGGGCTGAGGAGCCTGAACCTGGCCGGGAACGGCTTGACGGACACGGGGGTCGGGGCCCTCGCGGCGTCGCCGTGCTTCGCGGGGCTGCGGAGCCTCGACGTGACCTTCAACCCCTTCTCGGACGCCGGCGGCCGCGCCCTGCTCGACTCGACGCGGCTGAAATGCCTGGCGCGACTGCTCTACCCCAGCATCGGCATGGGCTTGCGGTTACGCCTGGCGCTGGCGCGACGCTACCGGGAGTGAAGTCCTCCGCCGCGGCGCGTCGAACTTGTGGGTCGGCGTGCCGAGTCGGACTCGCTTCCGCTTGCTCAAGACGGCCGGCGAAGGTATTCGCCACGGCTGAAGGTCTCTTCCGGGGGGAAGTCTCATGTCGCGCCGAACCATGGTCGTGTCGTTAGCGGCCGTCGCGTTGGCTTGCGCGCCGGGGTGCGTCACGCTGTTCTCGAAGGTGGACGTGGTCCGCACCGAGGAGGCCCGCAGGCCGGTGAAGTTCGAGAACGCCGAGGCGGGGGCGTCGTTCGCCGCGACCCTCAAGAAGTGCGACGGCAACCTCGGCGGGGCCTACGTCGGGGTGCCGTTCGTGACGCTGTACTCCCGCCAGAAGACTCTCTCCGACTCGGCACGCTTCAACGACGCGGTCGCCCGCTGCGACACCGACCAGGACGGGACGATCACGGAGGCCGAGGCGAAGATTTTCGCCGGCTCCGCGGACTAACTGCCGCCGGCGGCGTGGGATGCAGACAGGCCCGAAACGATTACGCCGATTCCCGCGAGTTTGCCGATTGCGGACGCCCGTCGCGACCCTACTATCAGGCTAACCCAACGGACGGGTCACGACGGCACGGAAGCCATTTTCGCTCTTGTTTCCAGGGACGGCGATGTCGTCCCCCCACCCCACGGCTCCCCCCGGTTTCGACGCCCGCACCCTCGACCACTTGCGCCTCACACTCGTTCCCGGCCTCGGCTCGAAGCGGACCCGCGCGGCCCTCGAGTACTTCGGCTCCGCCGCCGCCGTCCTCCAGGCGACCGCGACGCAACTGCGGGGCGTGCCGCTGATCGGCCCGCTGCTCTCCGAGCGCTTCGCCGCCGACTTCCGCGACCGCGACGACGCCCTCGACCGCGAACTCGCGCTGTTGCGGACCCACGGCGTCGGCATCACCCTCTGGGGCGACCCGGACTACCCCGCCCGGCTGACCACCATCGACGACGCCCCGACGCTGCTCTACACGCGCGGCACCTGGGGCGGCGCGGACGCCGACGCCGTCGGCATCGTCGGCTCGCGGTCGTGTACGACCTACGGCAAGCGGATGGCGGCGCAGATCGCCGGCGGGCTGGCGCGGGCCGGGTTCACCGTCGTCTCGGGCCTCGCCCTGGGCATCGACGGCGCGGCCCACCAGGGGGCGCTCGACGCCGGCGGCCGCACG
>JANXTD010000282.1 GCA_025352585.1 Fimbriiglobus sp. | reverse complement strand
GGTGCGGCGTCTGACGCAGCAACCGTCGCGCCCTGTCCAGCAAATATTCCCCGATTTTTCCCCACTTGACATTCCTCCCGCCTAATACTTCGTCGTCCGGCGGTACCGCTCGACAGCGACCGCCGGTTCGACCCCCTCCGGGGTTCCCGAGGGCGTCGCGCCTAACGGAGCCTCCCCGCGAACGAAAGTGGTGTCCTCATGGCACGCAACGACGCCCTCTTACGGATCACGAAACTGCTCCTCGCCAAGCGGACGCAACTCCGCAAGCGACTCGGCATGCAACTCGACCAACTCGACAAGGGGCCGACCGTCGGCGACAGCGCCGAGGCGGCCTTCACAGCCAGCGGCGAGGAGATCGCCACGCAACTCGCCCAACTCGACGCCCGCGAACTCGGCCACATCGAGTTGGCGCTGCACCGCGTCAAGCAAGGAATGTACGGCGTCTGCAACGGCTGCGAGGTCAAGATCCCCGTCGCCCGGCTCGACGCCCTGCCCTACTCGGTCCTGTGCATCAAGTGCGCGCGGGAGGCCGAGAAGGACTCGCGCTGGCTCGACGACCGACTCTCGACGCTCGACTTCAACAAGATGGGCGAGTCGGCGTCGCGCGAACTCAGCCTGGCCGACTTCGACCTGAGCAAGTAGTCCGGTCGGACCAGTCGCAACAGGCCCGCAGGTTAGGCAACCTGCGGGCTTTTTGCGTTTTGTGCGCGGAGGCTTCCGGGCACTTCCGCCGGTGCGAGGAAATTGCTTCAAGTCGGCGGCCAATCCGACGGGTACAGTCTTTCGAGGCAAACCGTTCGGGTTGGCTCTGCGACGCACCGGCCGGACTGGAACAACCGTCATGAAACGTCGCCTGTTGTGGACCGCGGGGATCCTGGGGAGTAGCTTCCTCGGCGGCCTCGTCGGCAACCAACTTCTCGACGGCCACCGCACGGCCTACGCTGGCCCCGCTGGACCGCTCAGTCCGCTACCGGTCGCGCAAACGGGCCTCGAATCGTCGCAGGAGTTGGCGCTGACCCGGCTCGATGAGGTCGTCCGGAAAGTCGGCCCGTCAGTCGTGACCGTCGATGCGCTCAAGCCGCCGGCCAACCCGAACACCCGCGCCAAGCCGGTGGAGGAGTCGGGGTCGGGGATGATCGTGCGGCTCGCGGGGCAGCGCGGTTGCTACGTGTTGACGAACAACCACGTCGTCGGCGGGGCGAGGCCGGGCGAGATCACCGTGACGCTGGCCGACGGCCGCATTCTGATGCCGGACAAGGCGTGGTTCGACCCCGAGTCGGATATTGCCGTGCTAAAGTTACCCGAAGACAATTTGCCGGCGCTGGAACTCGCCGACAGCGACCGCGTGCGCATCGGCCAGTGGGTTCTCGCCTTCGGCAGCCCGTTCGGCCTGCACCAGAGTGTGACCCACGGCATCATCTCGGCCCGCGACCGGGGGCAAATCAGCCTGGGGCCGACGATCCGCATCAAGGAGTTCTTGCAGACCGACGCCCCGATCAACCCCGGCAATAGCGGCGGCCCGCTCGTCGATCTCGCCGGCAACGTCGTCGGCATCAACACCGCCATCGCGACCAACAACGGCAGCAACAGCGGCATCAGCTTCAGCATCCCCGCCAACCTCGTCAAGCGGGTCGCCAAAGAGCTTTTGGAGAAGGGCAGCGTGAGTCGCGGCTACCTCGGCCTGCAACTCGCCCCGACATTGGAACCGCTCACGGCTTTACGCCTCGGCTTAACGAGTGTCCGCGGCGCGATGGTCGAGGGCGTCCACCCCGAAGGCCCCGCCGGGGTCGGCGGCCTCCAACAGGGCGACGTGATCTTGAGGCTCGACGCCACCGACGTGCGCGACGAGAACCACTTGATTAACCTCGTCTCGGCGTTGCCAGTGAACCAGAAAGTGCGGGTCAACATCTGGCGCGCCCGGCAGACGAAAGCCCTCGACATCACCATCGGCGACTGGACGACTTCGGTGGCTGCGAAGCGGTAATCGCCCGCTGATCGAAAACGCTTTGCCGCGGAGACGCAGAGTCGCGGAGAAGACCAAAACTTGAATTTGGTTTTC
>JANXTD010000270.1 GCA_025352585.1 Fimbriiglobus sp. | reverse complement strand
TTTTCGCTCGCGGGTGAGGGTCGATATCTGCTTCAAGTAGGCTTCGCGGCGCTCGTCGGAGAGCCACACGACCTGGAAGAAGTGGTTCCCCTCGGGTGCGCCGTTGGCGTCGTTGTAGATCGCTTCGCCAGGTCGACCGAGCAGCCGGGCGGCCGAGTTCTGCTCGCTGAGGATCAAGTGCGAATCGACCTCGCTGCACTGCAAGGCGATCCGCACCGCCATTTGCCCGAGCGTGCTGCGAGCCAGCGTGAAGGCCCCGCTGAGGCTCTGCGAGCCGAGGTGGACGTGGATGCCGAAGGCTCGACCCTGGCGGACCAAGCGGTCGAGCAGCAGCGAGGCTTCCTGGGCGAGCTTATCGTCCTCGACGAAGAACTCCTGGAACTCGTCGACGATGAGCAGGATGCGCGGCAGCGGCGGCGCGTTCGGCACGTTGCGGTAGCCGTTGACATCCTGGACGCCCGCCTCGCGAAACTTGTCGGCGCGGAGGCGAAGCTCGGCGTCGATGCGTTGGAGGACGCTGATGCCGAACTCGCGCTCGCTCTCGATGGCCACGACGGCCGCGTGCGGCAGCTCGTGGGTGGCGTAGACCTTGAACTCGACGCCCTTCTTGAAGTCGATCAGGTACAACTCGGCCTCGTCGGGCGAGTACATGAGTGCGAGGTTCGTGATCATCGCGTGCAGCAGCGTCGATTTGCCCGAGCCGGTCTTGCCGGCCACCAGCGCGTGCTGGGCGGTGCCCTTGCCGAGGCTGAGCAGTTGCCGGCGGGTCGCCCCGGCGCGGCCGATGGGGATGTCGAAGCCCTTCGCGGCGTCGCCCTTCCAGAAGTCGGCGCGGGCCGGCATGATGTAGTCGAACGGCACCTCGACCCGCGCCGCGTCCTTGCCGGCCTGGCCGATGCGCCGCACGATCTTGGCCAGCACGTCCGACGGCGGCGGGCCTTCGACGGTGAGCGGAAACGGGGCCAGACTGGCGTCTACGGGGGCGAACTGGCCACCGCCGTCGGTCGCCGTATGGTTCAGTACGAACGCCGCCTGCTCGAGGTCGGCGACCCGGAAGTCGCGCGGCAGGGTGGCCCGCGTATCGCCGCTGACCAGAGAGCAGACGCCGCAGGCCGGGCCGCTCGACATCACGCTCACCAGTCGACGGGCGGCGTCGCTGGTGAAGTTGTGCGGGAAGTTGGCGATCACCAGCACGCGGTACGGCTCCGCGACCTCGCCGGCGGCTCGGTTGTAATCCTCAATACTCTTGTACTGGTTGCGCAGGTACTTCTGGATGACGTTTTCCATGTGCTCGGTCAGGTCGGTCAGCTTCTGCTCGATCTGCATCGGCTCCGTCCAGATGCGCCCCGTCACGAGGTTCTCGTCGTAGTCGGCGAGGTTCATGAACGCGGCGAAGTTCTCGCCGAGGCCGACCGGGTCGATGATCGTGAAGCGGACCTTCCCCGGCGGCAGCCCCGTCAGGTAGCGCAGCATGACCGACTGCAACGCGGTCACAGCCTGGCCGCGGCCGGCGTCCTTGGCCTTGAGCATCACCGCGGCGGCGTCCGGGAACGGCAGGTACGCCGGCACGTGGGCGTCGATCGGCTCCGGGATCGCGAGCCGGGCGTCGGCCGACTCGGCCCCCGGCAGCGCGTTCATCTTCACCGCGTGCGTGCCGTAGCGGATGCCCAGCGGCACGGCCGTGACCGGCCGGAACTCGGGGCGGGCGACCGCCTGCCACGGCGGGAAGTGGCTGTCGCCGAAGCTCGTGAGCGCGGCACACGCCGCCTTGACCTGGTTGACGCCGCCGAACCAGCTCGCCGACACCTTCGCCCAATTGGCGTCGCGCACGGCCGTGGCGGCTGCGAGCTTCTCGGCGTAGCGGGCCTCGGCCTCCGCGAGGTGGCGGTCGTGTTCGGCGGTGCTGTGGGCGATTTCCTTGGCGTGCCGGGCGTCGGTGGCGGTCGCCTCGTCGGCGCGGGCGTCGTTGATGTCCTCCATGCGGACGGTGTAGTTGGTCTCGATCTGGGTGAGCGTCGCGGCGAGTTGCTTCTCCATCGCGGCGATGCGCGGCTCGTACATCTCGGCGGCGCGGGCCTTGTTCAGGGCGTACTTCGACGCGACCTCGGCGAGGTTGGCGTCGTTCACGGTCTCGACGTACTGGTCATACGTCGTCAGCGCCCGCGTCGCCTCGGCGTAGTAGACCCCGAAGGCGTGGCCGCGGTCGCGGATCTGCCGCTTGGCGAACACCCCCAGCAGCACCCGCAAGAACCCGCCGCCCAGGACCGCCCAGCCGGCGGCCAAGCCCAGGGAGACCGCCACTTGCTTCGTGAGGGCAAACGACACCGCCCCACCGACGCCGCCGCACAACAGCGCCATGACCAGCGTCGGCAGTGGCCGCACGAGCCGGTGCAGCCGCGACTGACTGAGCCGATCGACCGCCGCCTCGCAGCCCTCCAGGCACTTCTCCATTTTGCCGACGGGGTCGGTGCGCGTCGCCGACGGCAGCCGCTCGACCTGGAACTCAACCGCGGCCCACGTGAGGCCGACGCCGGTCAGGCCGACCTCGGCGGTGTGCCGCAGCCCGGCGAGCCGCTGCCGGGAGGCCGCCGCGTGCCGCCGCTGCCGGACGTGGGCGTCGCCGGCCTCCTTGTCGCCGGCTTCGCGAATCGACTCGACGGTCCAGGACTTGTCCTCGTACTCCGAGCGCAACTTCTGCAACGTCGCGCTGAACTTGTTGGTCGTCTTCTTGCGCAAGGCCCGCCGCGTCTTCTCGGCCTCGGCCTCGTCGCCGCCGTGCCGCTCGCGGGCCTCGAGGGCACTCGCCTCGTGGGCCTGCGTCAACTCGTCGAGGGAGCGCTTGCGGCTGCCGGCGACCTGCTTGCGCGACTTCGCGACCTCACGCTCCGCCTCGCCGGCCGCGACGGCGAAGGCGTCGGCGACGATCGACTCCCCGGCGGCGCGCGACTTCACGACGGCTTGCAGCCGGCCGAGCGCCGAGCGCTCCTGCTCGAACAGCGTCTCGGTCGGGGCCGGCCTGTCGGGAGTGGCGGTGTCGGGCGTCGCCGGAATTTCGGGCGTCGGCTTGGCGGGCGGCTTGGTCGCGGGGGAGGCGGTGGGCATGGCGGGCAGGCTCGCTTACTGGTGGAACTCGCACTCCTGGCGAATCTGCGTCATCAACACGGAGAGCTGGTCGATGCCCCGGAGGGCGTCCGTCGCCATCTGGTCGAGCGGCTGCCAGGTGTTCTCCTCGAACTCGACGCGGCTGGCGTCCGACCACGTCTCGGTGGCGAGGTCCCAGCGGGCGCGGGCCGTCTTCTGGGCGTCGTACAACTGCGACCGACTCGCGCCGAACTTCATGACTTCGACTCCTGCGGCCCGGTCGTCGGCGGCAACACCGACGGCGACGAGGTGTAATCGGTGCGCAAGTCGGCGTACTGCTCCAGCGACTCGATGCGGCGACCCAACTGCGCGAGCGTCCGCGGCAACTCGCCCTCGAGGAAGTTTTGTAGCCGGCGGCCGCGGCCGGTGAACGACTCCTCGACGATCTTCGGGAGCCGCCCCGCCCACGCCCGGCACCGCGCCACCTGGCTGATCGCGTGTTCGAGCTTGTCTTCGGCGCGGCGCAAGTTGCGCTCCTGCACGGTCGTGTCGGGCATCTTGCCGTCGAAATTCGGGAAGCGGCGGGCGGCGAGTTCCGCCTTGGCCTGCACCACTTCCTGCTCGCCGACGCGGCAAGCGCGTTCCCAGAGCTGGCCCTGCTCCGCGATCCAGTCGAAGGCCCGGCGAATCTCCATCTGCGTGCCGCCGAGGGCCTCCCCGGCGTCGTGGGCGTAGACCTGCGCCGCCGCGAGCCACTCGCGCAGGCCGTCAATCGAGCGGACGTCGGCACCGGGCGACGACATGGTAAACCCCGCGCGGGAGGAAGCGTTAGCGTTGCGACAAGTACTCTTCGATGCGCTCGGCCTTGCGCATCAAGAACGGGATGAACTCGGCCGACACCTCCGTGAGGCGTTCGTGGCCCATCAGCGCCTGCTCAAACTCGGCCTTGAAGCGCTCGTACTCCTGGTCGCGCCAACTGTCGCCCAGCGCGAGGTACTGGCTGTGCAACCCCCCCAGGCCGGCCTGCAACTCGGTGCAGAAGCGCTTCAAGTTGGTGGCGAAGCGGCGCAACTCGGCGGGATCGACGACGGCTTGGGCCATGACCGGCTCCACGCAACAGCATTCCGGGGCACACGAAAGTCTGATTATACCCGACAATCGCCCAGGCGGTGTCCCGATTCGCCGAGGACAAAAATGGGCACCCCCGAGTCGTCCCACCCGGCAGGAATCGCGCCCCGCGGCGGGGGATCGTGACCTAAGCTGTCGGGCGTTCCCCGAACCGAAACCCCGCGAGTACCCCGACCATGACGACCCCGGACCGCATCCGCCAGGCCCTCGCGCCGGCCCACGCGCTGGTCGAGTTGACCCCGTTCGCCCAGGCGCTGGCCGGGGGCCGCGTCGGGCGGGCCGACTACGTCGCCGGCCTTCGCCAGATGGGCTACCTGCACGAGGCGCTGGAGGCGGCGTTGGCGGCCGCCGCGCCCCGGCACCCCGGCGTCGCCGCGCTGTACGACCCCGCCAAGATGGACCGCGTCGCCTCCATCGCGCGCGACCTCGCCGCCCTGGGCGAGGAGCAGATCGACGCCCCCGCCGCGCCGGCGGCCCGCCTGGCCGAGGCCGTCGCCGGGTGGGCGACGGCCAAGCCGTGGGCCTTGCTCGGCGCGCTGTACGTGGTCGAAGGCTCGCGGATGGGGTCGATGGTGCTGGCGCGGTCCGTCGGCAAGGCGCTCGGCCGCGACCCCCGCCAGCCCGACACCGGCCTCGACTATCACGCCGACGGCCTGGCGACCCGCCCGCAGGACTGGCGTCAGTTCCGCCAGGCGCTGGCCGACCTGCCGGTGACCGAGGCCGAGGCCGACGACATCTGCCACGCCGCGGCGGTGACGATGGACGGCATGGTCGAACTCTACGCCGCCCTGCCCGTCCGGGCCGCGACCGAAGCGACGCTCGCGGCCGTGTAACGCGACAACCGGCGGGGACACGGTCCCCGCCGGTTGTGACTTCCCCGTACGCCCGTCGGCCCGTGCCCGTCACACCTCGGGGCGGACCGGCTCGGGGATGTCGCTCAGGTAGTGGATGGTGTGCGTCAGCAGCGGCTCCATCAGCGCGTAGGTGCGCGGCTTCGTCGCGACCCGCACGGCGTCCCGGAGGATGGTGTAACTGTCGCGCAGGAACTTCGGCGTGAAGTTCAGGCTCTTGAAGATCGTCCGCACCCACGTCAGGACTTGGTCGTC
The DNA here is from genome assembly GCA_025352585.1 of Fimbriiglobus sp. GTDB lineage: Bacteria > Planctomycetota > Planctomycetia > Gemmatales > Gemmataceae > Fimbriiglobus. Next base: position 4,348 of record JANXTD010000270.1, on the reverse strand, counting down.
CAGCAACCGCACGTCATCGACGAGCATCGCCTTGGCCATGAATTGCAGCAGGAGCTGCATGTCCCGGTAGCCCTTCTCCCAGCCGACGGCGTGGTAGCGGGTGAAGTTCGGGTAGAGGTCGCGGATGCGGTCCAGCGTCACCTCGATGACGACTTTCTCGACCGACTCGATTTCCCGGACGGCGGCGAGCCGGTCGCGCACCCCCGCCGCGTAGGCGGTCAGCCGGTCGCGGTCGTCGGCGGTCGGGTAGCGGTCGCGCAGAGTGTTCAGCGTCAGCACGGTCATCATCGGATTACACCTCGACCGGGTACAGGGTCTCGACCAGACTTTGGGGCATCCCGGCGTCCAGCGCGGCGGCAGCCCAGCGGAAGTACGGTTGCAGGAGCGCGGCCGGTCGGGCCTCGAGCCGACGGGACAGGGCGGACCAGGCGGCCAGGAGCAACTCGCCCAACTCCTCGCTCGGGATGTCGAGCGCGTCGGACAGACTCTTGAACGGGGCCACGACCGTGTCGGCCAACACCTCCACGTCGTCCAGCAGCATCGCTTGGGCGACGGCGGTCAGGCTCAGGACGAAGTCGTTGACGAGCGCCTCGCGGGGCAGCCCCCACTCGGCCGCCTTCGGGGCGACCACGTCCGCGAGCTGCTTGGCGAGCCACTTGTGCGACTCCTCCAGCTTGCGGGCGGCGGCGAGCCGGTCCGGCAGGCTCTCGGCGTACTCGGCCAGTCGCTCGCCCTCCTCCGCGGTCAGCGGGCGGCCGTTCGAGGACACCATCAGTCGGTTGAGCCAGTTGGTCATGGGGTGCGCACCTCGTTCGCGGTCTGGGCCTTGAGTCGGTTCAGGATCGCCGCGTGCGGCAGGTTGTCGGCGACCAGCTTGGGCACCTGGGCCAGCCGGGCCGCGAGTCCGACGAGGAAGCGGCTGGAGTCCGCCCCGCGGCTCGGGCACTGCGTCTGGGCGCAGTCGAGTTCGGCGCTGGCGTAGAAGCCGAACACCGCGGCGAAGAAGCCGCACATCAGGGCGTCCGACGGCTTGTCCGACCGCCCGACGACCGCCGGCATGACCGAGTCGGTCAGGGTCACCTGGATGAAGCCGTGGTCGTACTCGGCGTAATCGACGGCGAGCTTGCCGTAGCCGTGGGCGCGGAACGCTTCGTCCAGCGCCCGCTCGACCAACCCGGCGCTGACCTCGCGGGCCGGGACGCCGAAGAACTCGGTCATCTCCCGGTCGAATCGTTCGACGAACGAGGTGCCCCAGCGGAAGCCGCAGCGCTTGTAGACGCGGTCGGTCGCCTTGCCGCACTCGAACTGCACGGCGGTGCGGAAGCCGCGGAGGAAGTCGTCGGTCAGGGCGCAGACGCGCGTCCCGGTCGGGGTGCGGATCGTGCCCTTGTCCACGTCGGTCGCGAAGTAGTCCGGCCGGGAGTAGTACCCGCTCACGAGTCGGACGTAACTGGCGGTCTCTTGGGTCATCGGTGTCCTGTCGGGGTCCAGAGGGTCACACGGTCACGGCGAGTCGGCCGAGTTCAGGGGCCGGGGCGACCGGGGCGACCAAGGCGACCGTCGCCGGCCGGGCGGCCCACGGGGCGTTCGCCAGGAGCGCCCCGAGCGGCACGCGCTTGCGGCTGCGCGGCGGCGGCCCGAAGCCGGGGTCAACGGGGTCGATGGCCGCCGCCCGCCCGGCGGCCGTGGCCGGGGCGTGGATCGGGGCGGCGGCGCGGGGCCGGCCGTCCCACGGGGCGTCGGTCATCAGCGTGCCCCACGCCACCCGGCGGGGGGCCGGCCGCGCCGGCTTGGGGGTCGTGTCGTCTGCTCGCATACACCCTCGCTGTCCAGGCCCGACCCGCCACCGGGCGGGGCGGGGGTTGTCTACATCGACGACAATTTCTTCATGATGTCTTTGGCCGTCGCCCCCTGGGAGCGCCAGAACCCCGCGGCATCGACCTTGTCGTAGTCCGCAATGACGAAGCGGCAGTGGTCCTCGCCCATCGAGTAGCACTGCATCTCGACCGACGAAAGGTTGCGGCGGCTCAAGACACTGAACACGGCCGCGAACATGCCGGCGTAGAAGTAGCAGACCGCGGCCCCGATGTCGCCGATCGACTTGGCGACCGCCGACTCGTACAGCTCGACGTACAGCAAGCCCTTGTCCTTCTGCCGGAAGTCGTAGCGCCAGGTGCCCCACCCGGTGATCGTCAGCGGCCACCACCACTCCTCCAGCAGGAAGCCGACGCGCATCTTGTCGAGTTCGACTTCGAACTCGGCCTGGCTGCGGCGGCAGAACGACTTCATGTCTTCGAGGCCCCACTGGTAGCCGCACTTGTACATGATTTCGGTGGACGCCGCCTGGCCGACCTCGTCGTCGAGCGCGCCAAGCATTGCGATCATGAAGTCTTCGGAGACTCGCATGCAGCGCTGGCCGTACACGTTCTTCAGCACGCCACGCTCGGTGTCGTGGCGGTAGAACTGCTCGTTCGTGTAGTAGTTGTGCTCGTAGGCTTGGAGGCCATTCACGTGGGGGATCGCGGCGTTCAAGGTCACACCGGCACCGGGTCGCTTGAGGAGTTCGACGGACTTCCAGTCGGCCCCCTCCTTCCAGATCATCTGGAGGGTTTTCACGGACGGCTTGTCCGGGGAGTCGTCGGTCTCGGTGGCGATCGCGGCGCGGCTCATGGGTCGGGTCCTGGGTCGAGTTCTGGGTGGGTCGGGCGTCAGTCGGCGATCTTGCTGACTTCATCGGTGAGCGACTTAAACAGTTGGAGCTGGCTCCGAGTAATCAGTTTGGCCTTCGGGATCATCACGGCCCCGGTCACCGGGTGGAGGTAGTCGCTGACGGCCTCCTCGCCGATCAGGTCGAGGAGTTCTTGCAGGGTCTCGACGTACAGCCCCTGGGGCAACTCGATCGTCAGGCCGTCGCCGAGGACGCGGCTCTGGCAGGCGAGCCGCGTCGAGGCGTCGGCCCCGACGATCAGCGACAGCGTCTTCAACTCCTGGGGCGTCGCCGGGGACAGGCAGCCGGGGTTGCCCCGCACCTTGACGCTGCACGTCGCGCAGATCCCCCGGCCGCGGCAGACCGAGCGGACCTTGAACTCGTTGGCCAACAGCACCTGGAGCAGGTTCGCCCCGGCCTGCACCTCGGCGGCCTTGTTGATCGGGAAGAACGCGATGCGCATCGTCGGCTCCGGGGCGAATCAATCAGGCGGATGTGCAAGCGACTGGACGTTAGCCCGGCCCGAAGAACGACCCGATGAGGTCGTCGCTCGCCAGGTCGGACGGGCCACTCGGGAACACCGCCGCCGGCGGCGGGGTCTCGACGTCCGCGGGGGGGTTGGTCTTCCCGCCCAGGGAGAAGTCGGCCAGCGCGTCCTCGGCGTCCGACCCGGCCACGAAGGCGACCGGGCCGGCGGCGACGCGGTTGTCCGTCCGGCCGCGCGACGGGACCGCCACCCGGAGGCAGACCACTCCGTCCGACCCGTCGATCACCAGGGTACCGCCCATCAGCGCCACGACCTTGTTGGCCACGGCCAGGCCGAGGAGGAAGCCGGCCTGGCCGGACGCGTCGGTGACGCCCGAGTTCGGGCGGCGGAACGGGTCCCGGACGTCTTCGAGGTAAGCTTGGCTTAGCGGCTGGCCGGGGTAGTGGACGGCGACCTCGCCGACCTCGTCGGCGGTCATGACGGCCGAGCGGCGGCCCAGCGTCACGGCGACCGCGCTACTCTCGCACGACTGGTTGGCGTGCAGCAGCAGCCCGGCGACGACGGTCGCGATGCGCTCCTCGTCGGCAATCAGCCAGCCGGCGTCGCCCGCCAGGTCGATCGTGTTGCCGCGCTCGGAGAACGCCGGGGCCAACTTGGCGGCCACGTCGTCGGCCACGGACCGCATCCGCACCTCCTCGGACTCCGGCTCGGCGACGGTCGTGGTACTGAGGCGGCCCAGCCAGCCGAGTTGGTCGATGACGAGTTTCTGGCGGCCGACTTCCTCAAGGATGCGTTGGACCTTGGGCATGAAGCGGTCGCGCTGCCCGGCCTGCTTGGCCGCCTGCGCCAGCAGGCCCGCCTGGGTGCGGATCGTCTCCAGCGCCGGGCTGGCCTCGCGCGCCACGAGCAGGCTCATGCGCTGGCCGGTCAGCCGGCGGTGCAGGTGGCGCAGGTTGGCGGCGACGGCGCGCGACGCCGTCAGGTCGCGGGCGGTCAAGACGACCCACGGGTTGGCCTTCCGCGCCCGCGCCGGGAGCGTGGCGAAGAGTGTCGGGATCGCCCCGTCGGCCGTGTCGGCGGCCCCCTCGAAGACCCCGCCGCGCCCCTCCTTGATCCAGGCCACGAGGTCGTGCGGCCGGGCGGGGGCCGGGCCG
>JANXTD010000201.1 GCA_025352585.1 Fimbriiglobus sp. | reverse complement strand
TGAAGTCGATCGTCTTCGCCTTCAAGTACATCATCATGCCGGCGATCGCGGTCATCATGTGCCTGGTCGTCGGCATCACGATCACCATTGGCGTGCGCGAACGCCGCTCCGAGATGGCCGTGATGAAGGTACTGGGCTTCTTGCCGTGGCAAGTCATGGGCATCATCATCGCCGAGGCGGTGTTGATCGGCGTCATGGGCGGGCTGCTGAGTACCTGGCTGGTCTACTTCGCCCCCAAGTCGATCGAGAGCTTCAAGGCGGTGACGGGGTTGAAGTTCAAGATCCTGTTCTTCGACAAGATCAGTGCCCCGCTGATGATCACGCTGTACGGCCCCCTGTTGGGAACCTTCGTCGGCTTAGTGGGGTCGGCGTTGCCGGCGATCTCGTCGCGCAAGGTCAAGGTGTCCGAAGTCTTTGCGCAGGTGACGTAAAACCAGAAAAACGTTTTGCCGCAGAGACTCAGAGACGCGGAGAATGGCAAAATACGAGTGTTGCTCCGCCCGAAGAAGTCGCTGTCCATACTCGAAGGTTTTAAAACTTGAATTTGGTTTTCTCCGCGTCTCTGCGGCAAAACGTTTTCGACGCTTCCCCATCCGGTGACTGCCGATGTTCGTCCGATTCCTCCGCGGCCTGCTCTCGCTCGTCGTCACCGCAATTGTGTTGGGGCTGTCGCTGCTGCCGCTGTCGGCGCTACTGTTGTTCTTCCCGGCGGTCGATCCGACCGAGTCGGTGCTGAGCGACAGTACCGGCCGCGAGGGGCACTTCCGCCAGGCGCTGCGGCGGCTGTTCGCCCTGCTCACCGGCTTCGTCGTGCTCATCACGCTCTTGGGCGTGAGTATCGAGGCGGTGACGCTGCTGCGGGAGAACACCGGCACGGCGATCCTGTCGGAGCGCGGGCAGTTCAGCAGCATCTCGCGGACTCTGCTGTTCGCCCCGGCGAGCTTCCTGGGCAAGACCGACAAGCAGCGTGAGGAGAAGTTGGCCGAGTTCCCGGAGCCGGTGCGGACCTTCCTCAAGACGCCGCTGTCCGAGAAGCTGCCGCCGGCCGCGGTGGCCTACTGGCCGCTGGTGTTCTTCCTCGTCTACCTCCTCGACATCGGCTTGCTGCTATCCGTCGGCAAGGTGCCGCTACGCTACAACTTGCGCAACTTGCGGGTGCGGTGGCTGACCAACGCGATGACGCTGGTGGCGTTCACCTTCGTCGTCGGGCTGCTGGTGATGCTGCTCGCCTTCGTTTGCGGGATGAACAACCTCACCGAGAACACCGGCGTGCCCGGCAACGTCTTCGTGCTGTCCGACGGCGCGACCGACGAACTCTTCTCCAACCTCGGCTACGGCGACCTCGACAACGTCGAGCGCGAGGCGGCCACGCTCGATGCCAAGGACCGAGTGCTCGCCGAGCCGGTGCGCGTCGCCAAGACCAAGGGCCGCGACGGGCGGGAGGTGGCGCTGGCGAGCCGGGAGACGTACTACTCGATCAACCAGAAGATGCCGAAGAGCGACCCGCCGCGCCGGCGGTTCGTGTCGCTGCGGGCGATGGACGACGCCGACATCGCCGCGACGGTCCACGATGTCGAGTTGTACCCCCCAGGCCGCTGGTTCAGCCCCGCCGGCGTCGACGGGCAGGGCCGCGTCGAGTGCGTCTTGGGCGAGGGCATCGCCAAGACCTTCGCCACCGACACCGACCGCCTGGTGATGCGGCCCGGCGACACCTTCGAGCTGGGCGACATGACCTGGGTCGTGTCGGGGATCATGAAGTCCGAGGGCAAGACCTTCGGCAGTGAAATCTGGTGCAAGAAGTTCAACCTGATCACGACCCCCTTCGGCAAGCCGAGTTACACGACCCTGGTGTTGCGCACCGAGGCCAACACCCGCGAGGCGAGCACCGCCCTGGCGTACCACCTGGGCAAGCGCTACACGCAACAGAAGCTCAAGGCGTTCGCGGAGCCGGATTACTACGCCGAGTTGACGAAGACCAACAACGACTTTTTAGCGGTGGTCGTCGTGGTCGCGGTGGTCATGGCGATCGGCGGCGTGTTCGGCATGATGACGACGATGTTCGCCAGCATCGCCCAGCGCATCCGCGACATCGGCGTCCTGCGGCTGCTGGGCTTCAAGCGCTGGCAGGTGATGGTGTCGTTCCTGCTGGAGTCGTTAACGGTGGCGCTGGTTGGCGGTTTCATGGGGTGCCTCCTGGTGCGCCTGTTCGTCAACGGGGTCGGCTCGACGAGTACCTTGTCGTCCGGCGGCCCCGGCCCCGGCGGCAAGGCGGTGGCGATCACGCTCGACGTGAACTTCGAGGTCGTGACGATGGGCATGCTGTTCGCGCTGGCGATGGGCCGCGTCGGCGGCTTGGTGCCGGCGCTGTCGGCGATGCGGATGAAAATCCTGGACTCGCTACGATAACCCCGCACCAAGAATTTTGCCGCGGAGACGCAGAGTCGCGGAGAGAACCCAAACTTGAATTTTGTCTTCTCCGCTACTCTGCTCCTCCGCGGTTAGTCCTGTTTTCCCTCCTGCCCCGCGTGCCCTCCCCCCCTTGGGTGTCCCCCATGTTCCGCCCTGCCCTCGCCGCGTTGATCGTCACGTCCGCCGTCGCCGTTGCGCTGGTGCCACCCGCCGTGCCCGAGCCGGACTTGCCCGACGGCACCGCGGCGGCCACCAAGCAGATGGCCACGTTCAAGCTGCCGGCCGGGATGCGGGTCGATCTCTTCGCCGCGGAGCCGATGCTGGCGTCGCCGGTCGCCATCGGCCTCGACGACCGCAACCGCGTGTTCGTCGCCGAGGAGTACCGGTTCAACCAGGGGGCCGAGGAGAACCGCACCCGGCCGTTCTTCCTCGACGACGACCTGCAACTCAAGACCGTCGCCGACCGCGTCAAGATGTACGAGAAGCATGCGGCGAAGTTCCCCGGCGGCATGGACCACTTCACCAAGCACGCCGACCAGGTGCGGCTGCTCAGCGACACCACCGGCAGTGGCAAGGCCAACAAGTCGAGCGTGTTCGCCGGCGGCTTCAACGCCCCGGCCGACGGCCTCGCCGCGGGCATCCTGGCGTCGAACGGCAAGGTGTTCTTGACGTGCATCCCCAACCTCTGGGAACTGACCGATGCCGACGGCGACGGCGTGGCCGAGAAGCGTGAGGCAGTCCTGACCGGCTTCGGCGTCAACTGCGCCTTCCTGGGCCACGACCTGCACGGCCTCATCTGGGGGCCGGACGGCAAGCTCTACTTCAGCGTCGGCGACCGCGGCTTCCACGTCGAGACCAAGGAGGGCACGACGCTCAGCGGCCCGCGCACTGGCGCGGTCTTCAAGTGCAACCCCGACGGCACCGAACTCGAAGTCGTCCACCGCGGCCTGCGCAACCCGCAGGAACTCGCCTTCGACGAGCACGGCAACCTCTTCGCCGACGACAACAACTGCGACAAGGGCGACCACGCCCGGCTCGTGTACGTCTTCGACGGCGGCGAGAGCGGCTGGAACATGGCCTACCAAACCATCCCCGACCCGTACCTGACCGGGCCGTGGCACGCCGAGCGCATGTGGCACCTGCCCCAAGACGGCGGCGGGGTGCAGCCGGCCTGGATCGTCCCGTGCGTCGGCAAGATCGGCACCGGCCCCAGCGGCTTCCTGTTCACCAGCGGCACGAGCCTGGCCGACCGCTACAAGAACGCCTTCATCATGTGCAATTTCACGGGGGGCGGTGGAGGCCTCGAGGCGTTCAAGGTGAAGCCGCAGGGGGCCGGCTTCGAGATCGTTGACTACCACGACTTCCTCAAGCCGATCATGGCCACCGACGCCGAGTTCGGCAGCGACGGCAAGCTCTACGTGTCGGACTTCGTCGGCCTGAAGTGGGAGGGCGGCAGCGCCGGCGGCCGCGTCTACACCGCCTACGACCCCGCCAAGATCAACTCGCCGGTGGTCCTCGAAACGAAGAAGCTGTTCGCCGAGGGCTTCGACAAGCAGGCGACCCCGGCGCTGGGTAAGCTGCTCGCCCACGCCGACATGAAGGTCCGCCAGCGGGCGCACTACGAGTTGGCGAAGCGCGGCCCCGACGGCCTCGCGCAGTTCGTCGCCGTCGCGAAACGTCCTGGTGACGGCCTCGACCGACTGCACGCCGTCTGGGGCTTGGGCATGGTCCTCGCCAAGCAGCCGGCCGCGGCGGTGACGCTCACTGAACTCCTCGCGGACGCCAACGCCGAAGTGCGGGCGCAAGCGGCCAAGACCCTCGGCGAGCGCAAGGTTGCCACGGCCGCCGACGCGCTGGTGAAGCTACTCGACGACGCCGCGCCGCGGGTGAAGTTCATGGC
>JANXTD010000198.1 GCA_025352585.1 Fimbriiglobus sp. | reverse complement strand
GCCCCGCCGGCGGTCGTCCTGGTCGTCCTCGGGGCAGCCGGACTATGGGTAGGACGCCGGACACGCCGCACGCTGGCGGCCCAGCCGCGGTACTCGACCTGTTTCAGCATGCGTCACCGGGGGGGAGAAGGAAACGGCGCGAGCCGCCGTTCGGGGAACGGCGGCTCGCGGGTGGTGTCGGCGTCGGCTCAGGCCTCTAGCGTGCGGCGCGAGCGGCGGGTCGCCCAGAGGCCGGCGGCCCCGAGGAGGACCAGGACGACCGCCGGCGGGGCCGGGACCGGGCTGCCTTCGGGGGGGAGGACCTCCGGCGGGTTGCCACCGGGGGGCGTCCCGCCGGGCGGGTTGCCGCCGGGCGGCGTCGGCGGGATGATCTCCGCGGGCCGGATGGGCGGCGGACTCGTCACTGTGCCGGTCGATTCCTGGGGCGAAGTGCCGCCCGGTTGCGCGGCCGTCACGGTCGTGACGACGGGACTGGTCGTGGTGCCGAGTGAAGTCGTCACGGGGAAGGCGGTGCCCAAACCACCAAGTCCTCCGATCGGGGAACCGCCGCCCCCGCCGCCGGTGCCGCGTCCGCCCAGGCCACCCAGTGGGCCGAAACCGCCCCCGCCGCCGCCGCCAAGGCCGCCCCCGCCGCCGATCGGCGACGCGCTGGGGGCGAAGCCGCCGGAGCCGCCCGCTCCGTTACCGCCGCCCGCCGCGGCGAGGCCGCCGGGGGCCGCCCGCAAGGCGACCTGCGACTGCGGGGCCAGGCCGTCGGCCCCGGCGAGGCCGTTGAGCCGGACGAGTTCCAACCCCTGCAAGCCGACCGCCTCCCGGAAGGGCGCGTCGTCGCCGGTGAGGCTCTGGAGGTAGCGTTGGGCCGTGCGGACCGACTCGGGAGCCTCGGCCTCGTTGGGGTAGTTGGCCTTGAACGCGCCGGTGAAGAGGTTGAACGGCAGCGGGCCTTCGGGCACCTGCGTCTCGCCGGCGATTTCCCACAACGCCATCTGGAAGCCAGCCGTGGCGACCTTGTTCTCCTCGGTCGTGTCGGCGTAGTAGCGGCCGTAGAGTTCTCGCAGGTAGGTCGCGCGGCGCTCCGCGGCGACTTTGCCCTCGGCCGTGTCCGGCAGGCCGTAGCTCGCCGGGTCGTTGATCGGGCCGACGGCGAAGTCGTAAGTGCGGCCGGCGAAGATCGGCACGAGTGGCTCGATGCAGAAGGTCCGCTGCGCGGCGGCGAGTCCGGCCGACGGGGCGAACCCCTCGGGGAACTCGAAGTTCATGTCGCCGACGGGCTTCGAGTATTCGCCCTTCTTCTCGACGACGAACTTGAAGTCCTCGCGGTTAGTAAGTTCCTTGTAGCGCAGGGTCACGACGGGCCGCGTGGCCTCGTCGGGCACCTGTGCGCCCGCCGCGCCGACGCAAATGGCCGCCGCGACTGCGGCGACGACGGCTCTCGCCGAGAATGCGACCGTTCGAGTCAGGGGTGTCATCGCGGAGTCACTCCGTGTTTTGGGGACGCAACGCCAGTCCCAGACCGCTTCTTCCCTAAAGCTATGCCCTTAGGCTACCAGAAACGGGAGCGATCGTACAGTTCGACTTCCCGCCGGTGCCGAAAGTTCCGGGAATAGCACGAGCCTTCTCAAGTACCGCAAGAATTGTACCATTTTGACTTCAGTGGCACCGGGCGAGTCAGACGCCGCGTCAACCGAGTCGGATTTCCCGACATCGCTGCCATCAACAAAGTGGGCCGGCGGGGCCACGCTAAGATAGATTGTCCTTACTGCCACCACGCCCGCGACGCCAAGCCATGACCCACTCGCCGAAGACCACCCCGCCGAAGCCGGCCACGCCCCGCAAACTCACGCTGCCACTCTGGACGGAGCGGCACGCGGCCCCGCTCGCCCCCGTCTCCGCGGCCGACATGGCCGAGCGCGGCTGGGACGCCGTCGATGTCGTCTTCGTCACCGGCGACGCCTACGTCGATCACCCCAGCTTCGCGATGGCGATCCTGCACCGCGCGCTGGAGCGCGCCGGCTACCGCGTCGTCATGCTCAGTCAGCCCGACTGGAAGACCTGCGAGCCGTGGCGGCAGTTCGGCCGGCCGCGCCTATTTTACGCCGTGAGCGCCGGCAACATGGACTCGCTCATTAACCACTACACCGCGAACAAGAAGGTTCGCAACGACGACGCCTACTCCCCCGGCGGCCGCATCGGCCTGCGCCCCGACCGCGCCACGCTCGTGTACACGCAGCGTTGCCGCGAGGCCTTCGGCGGCGTCCCGGTCATCGCCGGCGGCGTCGAGGCGTCGCTGCGACGGCTCGGGCACTACGACTACTGGTCCGACACCGTCAAGCGCTCGATTCTGCTCGACGCCAAGGCCGACTTGGTCGCCTACGGCATGGGCGAGAAGACGGTCGTCGAGATCGCCCGTCGCCTGGCCGCCGGGCAGACGGTCAAGGACTTGCGCGACCTGCGCGGCGTCGCCTACGCGCTCGGGGCCAAGGAGTCGCCGCCGGCCGAGAACGCCGCCGACATGCTACCGACCCTGTTGCCCGCCGTGGACGCCCCGCCGGAGTCGCACGCCGTCCGCGCCGACGGCTCCCGCTGGCAGCCCGAAACGATCGTGATCCCGAGCTTCGAGCAGATCAAGGCTGACGTGAATGCTTTTGCCGAGGCGACGCGGCTGATCCACTCGCACACCAACCCCTTCAACGCCGCGACACTCGTGCAGTACCACGACCGGCAAGCCATCGTGCAAACCCCGCCCTGCTTCCCGCTGACACAAGTCGAGATGGACGCCGCCTACGACATGCCGTTCACTCGCCGGCCGCACCCGATGTACACCGAACCGGTCCCAGCCCACGAAATGATCAAGGATTCCGTCACCATCATGCGCGGCTGCTTCGGCGGCTGTACCTTTTGCTCGATTACCGCGCACCAAGG
>JANXTD010000184.1 GCA_025352585.1 Fimbriiglobus sp. | reverse complement strand
CGACGCGGTGCGGCGGATCGTCGCGGCGGCCGGAGTGCCGTGCCAACTGGGTGGGGGCATCCGCACCGATGCCGACCTCGAAACGGTGTTCGGCTGGGGCGTGCGCTGGGCTGTGGTCGGCACGCGGGCGCTGCACGACCCCGACTGGGTGAAAGGGATGGCGGAGAAGTACCCCGACCGCGTCGTGTTGGGGCTGGACGCCCGCGACGGCTACGTCGCCACCGACGGCTGGCTGAACACGTCCACGACCCTGGCGACCGAGTTGGCGAAGCTCGTCGAGAGTGCCCCGCTCGCGGCAGTGGTCTACACCGACATCGCCACCGACGGCATGATGCAGGGGCCGAACTACGACGCCCTCGCCCAGATGCGCGCCGCGACCCGGCTGCCGGTCATCGCGTCCGGCGGCGTGAGCGACTTCGCCCAGGCGGAGCGGCTGTCGCTGACGGGGACCTACGCGGCGATCATCGGCCGGGCGCTGTACGAGGGGGCGATCGCGCTGCCCGACGTGCTGAAGTTGCGCGCGCCGGCGGCGTGACGGCCGCTTTCCCCGCTCACGCCCGGCTTGCGGCGGCGTTGCGGTTGCGTCATGATGGTGCGGACTCTTCCCGGCCGAGTGAGGCTCCATGAACGCGCTGCAAAGTTTCTTCGTCAACGAGTGGTACTTCGCCGCCCCGATGACACTCATGGCCTTCGTCGCCTTCGCGCTCGTCGCCTGGCGGATGCTGCTCAACTTCTCGGCGAAGACCTCGCTCGACGACTTGTGGCCCGATTTGCAAGAGACCCTTAAGAAGAAGGGCACGCGCGGGGCGGTCGCACTCTGTCGCGACGAGAAGGGGCTGATCCCGCAACTGCTCTTCACCGCCGGCCTCGAAGCCGCGCCGCAGGGGGCCGCCGCGATGCGCCGCAGCATGGCCAGCGCGATCGAGTTGGAGGTGCTGCCGCGGCTCAACTTCCTGCTCGCCCCGATCCTGGCCATCGCCAAGGTCGCCACGATGGTGGGGTTGCTCGGCACGGTCATCTCGATGATCAACACCTTCAACGCCATCTCCTCGGCCAAGGCCGGCGACTCCGGCGCGGTCACCAGCCAGGCCGGGGCCATCGGCTTGGCCCTGTTCGCCACGGCGATGGGGCTGATGACGGCAATCCCGCTGGTGTTCATGCACGTCCTCTTCAAGGACGGCAACCACCGCTTCGAGCTGAAGATGAAGGCGAGCGCCCAGAAGCTCATCACGCTCGTGCAGAACACCCGCGTCGCCGACGAGTCGGCCAAACCGAAGGGGTGACGCCGTGGCCAAGACCGCCGAAACGTTCGACGTCTGGTTCCTCGCCGCCGACCAGGTCTACCGCGGCGTGCCGTGGAACGTCGTGAGCGACTGGGCCGAGCAAGGCCGCCTCGCCGGGGCCGACCGCGTCCGCTCTGCCGGCACGACGACCGCCTGGCAGCGCGTCCAGGACCACGCCCGGCTCGCCGACTTCCTCTTCGACCCCGCCCGCCACCAGGGCGAATCCGCCAGCGAACTCGCGCCGGTCGAACTCGACGTGGAGCCGCGCGAGCGGGCACGTGAGTTGGAAGACGACGAGGTCGATATGATCCCGCTCATTGACGTGTCGCTAGTCCTGCTGGTGTTTTTCATGCTGACCACCGTCGTCGCGGCCGTGTCGCCGGTGACGGTCCCGGACATGAAGTACGCCCAGGAGATCGCCAAGGAGGCCGACTCGCTGACCGTGTCGATCGACAAGCTCGGGGCGACCGAACACGTCTACGCCCTGCGCGTCGGCGACAAAGGCCCGACGCCCGACGACAACAACTTGCTCACCCTCGGGGCGCTGATGGCGCGGCTCGACGAGCGGCTCAAGACGCGCAACGCGCCGCCGGAGGTCCGCATCGCCTGCCACCTCGACTTGCCGCGCGGACTAGTCCGCGAGGTGACGATGGAGTTGCACAAGAGGCAAGTCAAAGGCCAGATCCGCAGCTACTCCGCCGACGTGAACGAGGCCAAGAAATGAGCTGGCAGCTGCGCCGCGAAGGGGCGACCACGACACTGACGCTGCCGTCGGCCCAGGCGGTGCTCGACGGCGTCAAGGACGGCGAGTGGGCGGCGTCCGACGAGGTCCGCGGGCCGGGCGAGAAGTCCTGGCGCGCCATCGAAACGCACCCGCAGTTCGAGGAGGCGATCGGCGAGATGGAGGAGCCGGAGATGCCGCCGCCCGAAGAGACGCACCTCGACATGAACCCGCTCATCGACGTGTCGCTCGTCTTGCTGGTGTTCTTCATCCTAACCGCGACTTACAGCACGCTTCGCCGCACGGTAGAGTTGCCGCCGGAGCCGCCGGAAGAGAGTACGCGGTCGAGCGTGCCGAAGTTGAAAGACCTTGAAGACCGTGTCTTCAAGGTGATCGTCCGCATGGAGGGCGACGACCCCGTCGTCCGCATCGAGGGCAAGGTGGTCGCGCTGGCCGACATGGAGGCGGAGATGACCGAGTACGTGAAGCGGAAGGGCAAGACCGAGGCGTTCGTGGACGTG
>JANXTD010000162.1 GCA_025352585.1 Fimbriiglobus sp. | reverse complement strand
CAACCCCGTCGATTGGCGGCCGTGGGGGCCAGAAGCGTTCGCGGCAGCCAAGAAGGAGAACAAGCTGGTGTTCCTGTCGATCGGCTACAGTGCCTGCCACTGGTGCCACGTCATGGAGCGCGAGTCGTTCTCGAACCCCGCCGTCGCCGCGATTTTGAACAAGAGTTTCGTCTGCATCAAGGTCGATCGCGAAGAGCGCCCCGATGTTGATGAGGTCTACATGACGGCGTTGCAGGCGTTGAAGGAGTCCGGCGGCTGGCCGCTGTCGATGTTCCTGCTGCCCGACGGCAAGCCGATCTTCGGCGGCACGTACTGGCCGCCGGAGGACAAGCTGTTCGACGGCGAGACCTCGCCCGGCTTCAAGAGCGTCCTCAAAAAGGTGCTCGAACTCGACGCCGCCGACCACGCCGGGCTGGTCAAACAGGCCGAGCAGGTCGCCAAGCTGACCGTGGAGACGCTGGAGAAGACGAGCAAGGCGACGCCGGCCGCGAAGCTCGACGCGGACCTGGTGACGGCCGCGGCAGACGCCTCCGAGTTCGACCCCGACCACGGCGGCGTCGGCATGAAGTTGCGGGCCTTCCGGGGGACGAAGTTCCCCAAGGCCCCGTCGCTGCTCTTCCTGGTGCAGCAGGCCGCGAAGCCGAAGCGTGAGGACTTGGCGAAGTCGGTGCGGCTGACGCTGGAGCGGATGGCCCAGGGCGGCATTTTCGACCAACTCGGCGGCGGTTTCCACCGCTACTCGACGGAGCGCACCTGGACCGTGCCGCACTTCGAGAAGATGCTCTACGACAACGCCCAACTGCTCGAAGTGTACGCGTTGCACCGGCAACTCAGCGGCGACGCGGCGTTCGACCCGGTGATGCGTTCCACCGCGGCGTTCGTGGCCCGCGAACTGACCTCGCCGGAGGGGGCGTTCTACTCCGCCCTCGACGCCGACAGCGAAGGTAAGGAGGGGACGTTCTACGTCTGGTCGCCGGCCCAACTCGACGCCGTGTTGGGGTCGCCGGAGAAGCAAGCCGCCTTCCGCGACTACTACTCGCTGGCCGGCAAGCCGAACTTCGAGGGCGAGGCGTACATCCCGCGTGTCAACCTGGCGAGCGCGACCAAGACGCCGCCGGCCGAGTTCGCCGGGTTGCGGCAGCAGCTCTTCGACGCGCGGGCCAAGCGCGAGCGGCCGTTCCTCGACACCAAGGTGCTGACCGGCTGGAACGGCCAGATGATCGCCGGCTACGCCGCGGCCGGTGCGGCACTCAACGAGCCGGCGTACATTCTCGCTGCCGAGAAGTGCGCCGACTTCCTCTTGAAGACGATGCGCGACAAGAGTGGCCGGCTGCTGCGCGTCTACGCCGCCCGGCCGGGGGAAAAACCTGAGGCGCGCGGCCCGGCGTTCCTCGACGACTACTCGTACCTCCTGCATGGCCTCTTGAATCTGCACGACGCGACCAAGAACGAGCACTGGCTGACCGCGGCAAAATCGCTGGCCGACGAGATGGTGAAGTATCACGACGACCCCGCGGCCGGCGGCCTCTTCCTCACGCCCAACGGCGGCGAACAACTCTTCGCCCGCGGCAAGGACCACTACGACGGCGCTCAGCCGTCCGCCAACGCGCTGGCGACGCGCGGCCTGGTGCGACTGACGGCCAAGACCGGCGAAGCCCGGTACCGTGTAGTCGCCGAGCGGTCGCTGCGCCGCTTCGCCGTGGCCCTGGCCGAACACCCGAGTTCCGCCCCACTGACGGCCGACGCGCTCGACCTGTGGCTGAAACTCCCTGCGCCGACGCCGCCGCGATGACCCCGGACGCCCGCGACGCCGACGTGTCGGCCCTGGTGCGCGAAGCCCTCGCTGCCGACGGCCGCGCCCGCAGCCTGCTCGTCCGCCGGCTGGCGGTCGCCGCGCACGCCGCGAACCGCGTGGCCGATGCCTTCACGGCCTTACTGAAGTCCGGGGCGACGCCGGCGCTGGAGTTCGTCGCCTGGCTGCCCGAACCGGTGCCGGCCAACGTCGCCCCGCTGGCGTTGCCGTCGCTGCGCAACGCCGACGTGCCGCTGGCCCTGCGGACGGCCGTCGCCGGCCGGCTGCTGGGCGTCGTGCCCGACGACCCGCAGGCGGTCACGCCGATCGTCGCCGCCCTGACGCAAGGCACCACCACGGCGGCGACGCTCGACCGGCTGCTCGACCTCCAGCGCCACGTCGGGCGCTGCGACACGCTCGAAGTCCTCGTCGAGGCGGCCGAGGCGGCGACATCGCTGGTTTGCCCGCGCTGCGCGGAGCGGCTGACGCGATTCCGACTCATCCCGCACC
>JANXTD010000121.1 GCA_025352585.1 Fimbriiglobus sp. | reverse complement strand
GACGAGGCGCTCGACAAACTCGACGAGACCCTCGACAGGCTCGAACGCACCGGCAAGCAGGACCAGCAACAACTCGACCGCGAGGAGCGGGCCAAGCTCGCCGACCAGTTGAAGCTGTTGCGCGACCGCCAGAAGGCCGCCGTCGCCGAGGGGGCACGCCTCGACGCCGCCGCCGCGACCGCCAAGGGCTTCGACCGGCCGCTGCAACGCAGTCTGCACGACCTCGGCGAGGGCCAGGCGGCGCTCGCCGAGGAAGTCGCGCAGTTCGCGGCGAAGAACCTGACCGGCCTGCCGGTCTTCGACAAGCTCGCCAACCAGTCGGCCACCGCCATGCGCCAGGCGGCCAAGCGCGTCACCGCCCGCGGCGACGACATCGGCGACCTCGACCCCGCCGCGGCCTTCGACCCCGTCGCGGAGGCGATCGCCGCCAAGCGGGTGAGCCTGCCGATGCAACTCGCGCTGCGCCGGCTCAACCAGATCGCCGACGCCTTGCAGCAAGACCCGAAGGACGCCCCGAAGCCCGAAGAAAAGCTCGACCGCCCGCCGACGCCCATGCCGATCCCGGAGGGCGACGAGCCGCCCAAGCCGAAGCCCGACACGCTGCCGGCGCTCGCTCAGTTGAAGGCGCTGCGGGCGCTGCAACTCGAAGTCAACGAGCGCACGGCCGCCTTCGCCGCGGCCAACCCCGACTCGACGAAGCTCGACGCCGACGCCGTCGCGGAGTTGCGTGAGATCGAGCAAGCGCAGCGCGACATCGCCGACCTGTTCGACGCCCTGGCGACCCAACTGCGCGACGCCCAGCAGCCGAAGGAGTGACCCCCGTGCGGACCCTGACATTCGCGTTGACCCTGGCGACCGCCGGCACCCTGAGCGCCGGCGTTGCCCCCGTGGTGCCGCGCCTTCCCGACGAGGTCGTCGCCCAACTTCGGCCGGCCGCGAAGGCGACGCCGGCGGTCGAGGAGACGCCGGCGGCGATCGCCGAGCGCATCGTCGCGCAAGGCAAGGCGGCCGGCGACCGCTTGCAGGAGAAGGACTCCGGGACGTTCACCCAGAAGACGCAGCAGGGCATCCTCGACGACATCGACAAGCTGCTGAAGCCGCCGCCCCCGATGGACGGCGACGGCGGCCCGCCCCCCCCGCCGATGGGCGGGATGACCCCCCCACCGATGGGCCAAGTCGGTGAGATGCCCCCGCCGATGGGGAGCGGCTCGAAGCCGATGGGCGGCCAGGGCGAGTCGCCGTCGCCGCGTGCCCAGGCCCGCAAGGAGCAGCGCGAGCGCGAAGCCGGCAAAGACCCCAGCGACGCGGAGCCGCCGACGCCGATGCCCGGCGGCAAAGGGCCGACGCCGATGCCCGGCGGCAAGCAACCCGGCACGCCGGGCGGCAAGACCCCCGGCGAGGCCGGCGGCTCCGGGACGCCGATGTCGAAGCCGGCGCTGCCGCCGGAAGACGCCGCGACCAAACAGGTCTGGGGCCACCTGCCGGACCGGCTTCGTCAGGAGATGAGCCAATACTACAAGGAGCAGTTCATGCCGAAATACAACGACATGCTGCGTCAGTATTACAACCGCCTCGCCGAGGGCGACAAGCGGCCGCGGAAGTGACGGCGGCGAGCCAAAGTCACTGTTCAGTTACGGAGTTCCGACGATGGTTCACCCGCGCCTCGGTCGGTTGACACTGACCGACGGCAGTTGGCACGGCTTCGCGGCCCTGCCGTTGTTCGCCGCCCGAGGTCAGGAACTGGACTGGCACGACCGGCCACCGCCCGGCACGGTCGCCGTGAGCATCGACGCCTACGACCGCTCCCCGATTTCGCCGCAACAGGAGGGGGCCATCGCGGGTCTGCTCGACCGTGAGGCGGCCATTCTCGCGGCCGTCTGGGCGGAACTCGCCCCCGAGTTCCCGTCGTCGGACCTCGTGACGGAAGTCGGCTGCTTCGAGGTCGAAGTGTCTTCCGCCCACCTCGGCGGCGTGGCTTGGCTGGCGTTCTCCATCGAGGGCGACGCATTGACGGAGCACGGATTCCAGGTGGCGTACCACCCGACCGGCGGCACCTTCTGGGGCGACTGGGAAGCCCTCAGCGGCCTTGAAGCCCACCAGATAGACGAATGACGCCGCCCGCCTCGCCCGAAGCCGCCCCGGCGAGCGGGGGACGACAATCCCCCGAGTCGGCTTCCCGACTCGGAAGACATCCCGTCGCGGAAGCGAACTCGGGGGACTTTCGTCCCCCGCTCGCCGGTCATGCTCGTCGCTCGCCGGTTTTCGTTGCGGCGGGCGGCGTGGCCGGGTAAACTCGGGCGTTCGCACTTCCGAGGACTCCCCCATGCGCGCACTCTGGCTGCTTCCCGCGGCCCTCGTCGTCGGCTCCGCGTCGGCCCAGCCGCCGCCCGCCGCGCCGACCCTCCCGCCGGCCCCCAAGATCGAAGCCGTCGCGCCGAAGGGGCCGGCGGTCCTCGAGTTCGACGTGGGCTTCCTCGACGGCAGTAACGTCAAGGTCGTCGTGCTCGAGCCGGCGGTGGCGGTCGCCACGAAGTACGGCAAGTTGACGGTGCCGCTGGCCGACTTGCGGCGCGTCGAGGTCGGCTTCCGCTACCCCGACGGCGTCGAGGCGAAGCTGACCGCGGCGATCGAGCGGCTCGCCGCGCCGGCCTACCTCGACCGCGAGGAGGCCGCCAAGGAGATCCGCGAGTGGAAGCTGTACGCCGGGCCGGCGCTCAAGCGGGCCGCCACCGACGACGACGCCGAGCGGCGGACCCGCGCGGCGGCGCTGCTCCAAGCCGTCCGCCGCGAGGTGCCGGCCGAGCGCGTCGACGCCAAGGACTTCGACACCGTCGAGACCGCCGACTTCACCGTCCGCGGCCGGCTCGACGCGGCGTTGGTCAAGGTGCGCACCCGGCAGTTCGGCGAGGCGGTCGTCAAGCTGGCCGAGGTGCGGCAGTTCCGCGCCGTCAGCGCCGCCGCGCCCGCCGGCGAGATCGCCCTCGACGCCGCGACGCACAGCAAGTCGAACTGGTCGGCCTGGCTCGACACCGAGGTCGAGGTCACCGCCGGCGTGCCGCTGGAGATCACCGCCTCCGGCACGATCGACCAGTGGCCGCAGGAGCCGGGCCGCTACGTCAGCGGCCCGGCCGGCAACGGCAACGCCGCGCCGAACCAGCAAGGCAACGTCCGCGTGTTCTTGCTGAACCAGCCGCTCCAGAACCGGGGCATGCCGCAAGTGGTGCTGTCCGGGGCGCTGATCGGCCGCGTCGGCCCGGCGGGGCAGCCGTTCGTGATCGGCGCGTCACTCAACCAGCCGCGTTCGGCGGAAGCCGGCCGGCTATTCCTGCAAATCGCCCCGAGTCACTGGGGCAACGACAACGCCACGGGCGTCTACCGCGTCAAAGTGAAGAGCGGCGGGTGACTGGATTTGGCGAGCGGGGGACGAAAGTCCTCCGAGTTGACTCTGCCTGGGTTCACGTTCTACCGGCGGGAAGTCTCGGGGGACTTTCGTCTCCCGCTCGCCAAGACGAGACTCTACGCCGCCTCGCTCTGGTTCGCGCCGGGCGTGTCGAAGAGCTTGCCTTCGGGCTTCGGCATCTTGTTCGGGCCGATCGAGCCGTCCGGCCGGCCCTCCCACTGGTGCGCCCGCAGGCTGTCGAGGACGCGGTGCGCCATCGCCAGGGCGTCGCGGCCGGCCTCGCCGGTGACCCGCGGCGTGCGGCCGTCCCGGACGCAATCGACGAAGTGCCGCAACTCGGCCGTCAACTGGTCGCCGTTGCGGTCGCCGTCGATCGACAGCACTTCGAGGTGCCGGCCGAAGACTTCGTCCTTGAGGCGGTTTCGGGCCGCTTGATCCATGCGCTCGACCCGCAAGCCCTGGCGGCGGACCTCGTCGCTGACTTGCACGAAGTGGACGCGGCGACTGACGAAGTCGATGCCGGCGTAGCCCTCGGGTGCCCAGATCCGCAGGCGGCGTTTCGGCCGGGCACTGATGCGGCTGGCGGTAATGTGGGCGACGCAACCGCTCTCGAACACGAGCCGGGCGTTGACCATGTCCTCGTGGCCGCCCAGAACCGCCGCGCCGACGGCCGAGACCTCGCGGACGGGGCCGGGGACGAGCGTCATGATCAAGTCGAGGTCGTGGATCATCAGGTCGAGGACCGCCCCGATGTCGGTGCTGCGGCCGGTGAACGGCCCGTGCCGCTCGGACTCGATGAACTTCGGCGTGATCGGCCGCTTGACGAGTTCCTCGAACGCCGGGTTGAAGCGCTCGATGTGGCCGACTTGCAACGCGGCACCCGACTGGCGGGCGAGGGCGATCAGCTCTTCCGCCTCTTCGACCGTCTTGCAGACCGGCTTCTCGACGAGGGCGGAGACGCCGCGGCGCAGGAACTCGGCGGCGACGTGGTGGTGGAAGCTCGTCGGCGTCACGATGCTGACGGCATCGACGTGACCCAGCAGCGGCTCGAAGCGGTCGTAAGCCTTGGTGCCGCGTTGCCGGGCGATCGTCTCGGCCTGCGGCATCGAGGCGTCAACGACGCCGACGAGATCGACGTCGGCGAAGCTCTTGAGGTGCCGGGCGTGGTGCCGGCCGAGGTGGCCGACGCCGACGACGGCCATGCGGAGCCGCCTGCCGCCGGAGAGGCCTTCCTGGAAGGGGCGGGCGTCGAGGGTTTCGGGCCGCAGGGGGATCGTGCCGCCGTAACCCTCGTCGGGGTTAGTGAGCGGCGACCGGGCGGCCGTCGAACCGGGGGTTGGTGTCGCCATGCTCAAGCTGCTTCCTGTCGCCGGTGCCGTCGCGGAAGAAACCCCCGCGTCGGGAGGATCACGCCCTCGGTGTCCGGGGCGTCGCCACTGGGGGCCGCCCCCGCCGCCATCCGCTCGGTGATCGCCTGGGCCAAGGCCACGTTGAGCGAGTGCCCGGAACGGTACGCCACAATGTGGCCGCAAACATCGACGCCGCACAAGGCCAAGTCGCCGATCAGGTCGAGGACTTTGTGCCTCGCCGGCTCGTCGGCGTGCCGCAGCGTGTTGCCGATCGGGCCGCGCTCGCCGAACACCAACAACTCGGAAGTCGTCAGGTGCCGGCCGACGCCCTGCCGGCGTAATGCGACTGCCTCATTTTCGAGCAGAAACGTCCGGCAGTGGGCCAAGTTGCGGGCGAAGGCGTCCGGCGTCACGGCCGTCGTCACCGACTGCCGGGCGATGGGCGACCGCGGGCCGTAGTCGAGCGTGTAACTGACGCGACAGCCCGGTTGCGTGTCGTCGGGGTAGAGCGCGATCGTCGCGCCGGCGTGGGCCAACTGGATCGGCGTGGACGGCGACCAGATCGGCCGGCGGGCCGACTGGAGGACCGTGCCGGCCGCTTGCAGCGCCTCGACGAAGCCGGAGGCGGAGCCGTCGAGGCCGGGCGGCTCGGGGGCGTCGAGTTCGACGCGGCAATTGTCGATGCGCAAGCCGGAGAGTGCGGCGAGGACGTGTTCGACCAGCGTGACGCCCGTCTCGGCGGTGCCGAGGGTCGTCCGGCGGTTGGTGTCGGTGACGCGCCCGGACAGGGCCGGGGTCACGGGGCGGTAGGGCAAGTCGGTGCGGACGAACACCAGCCCGGTGTTCTCGGCGGCGGGCAAGAACCGCAGGCGGACACGCGACCCGGCGACGATGCCGACGCCACGCACCGTGGCGGCGGCGCGGAGGGTACGCTGGTGTCGGAAGCCGATGCGTTGCACTCCACCCCACCTGTTCCGGGCCACGCCCGACGAGTCGTCACTGTGTCGCGGTTGCAAGTCCGGGGCCAGTCCGCATCTCTAGCCCGAAAGTTGGGCCGAATGCCGCCGCGGCGGTGCACACTGCGAGATGCCTTTCGTCGGCAACTTAAGAACCCTCACTTCATCCGTCCTGCCCAGTTTAGCAGATTCCCGACCCGGCGGCTTGCGCCGAGCCTGGAAATTGTGCCGGCGGCGTCCCCCCGGCCGCGAGTGGCCGGGGTCTTGCCTGTTTTAGCGGACGACCCTGCTCGCCCGGACGGGCCGCAGAAAGACCGGCGTCGTTACTTCATCGGGGCCGGCGTGGTCGCACCGGCGGGCGTCAAGCCACCCGGAGCGGGCGGCGCGGCGGCGGACGGGGCGGGGAAGCTGTTGTTCAAGGTCGCGATCAGCACGTCGGTCATGTTCGCGGCCGGGGCGACGTAGAACGGCATGGCGGCTTGCGGCCGCAGCTTGAGGTCGTAGTACAGCGGGCTGTTCAACTCTTCGGCCGAGATGGCGTCGGGGTAGGCCATGACGAGGTCGAAGCCGTTGGCCTCGACGATCGCCTTGACGCACTGCTGAATCTCGGAGTACAGGTTGCGCAGGTACCCAGCCGACTCCTCGTCGAGCGCCTTGCGGTAGCCCTTCTCCTTGTCCTCGAACTCACGCTGCTTGACGGTCGCCGCCTTCATGATCTCCTCTTGCTTGGTCGGCAGCGGCTCGGCTTGCATGCGCTTCTGCATCTCGGCGATGTCGTTGCGCAGCTTGCTGAGGTCGGCCGAGGCGACGACGCGCTTCTGATTCATGACGCTCGCGTAGTACTGCCACTTCTTGTAGTCGCGCATGACCTGGGCGACGTTGAACACCGCGACGCGGCCGGTCGGTTTCGCGGCGGCCGGGGCCGGCGTGGGGGTCGCGGCCGGGGCGGCGGCGGGGGGCGGGGTCTGGGCGTGGGCCATCAGGCCGAACGCGATGACCGCCGACAGGGAGACGATGAAGCGCTTCACGAACGTGCCCTCCTCATGGCAACTCTGCGGCCGCCCCCGTGTTCCGCGGGGCCGCGGCCGTCGGGCGTGGCGTCCAGTGCCGGCCCGCTTCTCTTGGCGGGCCGGTTTTACCGCACCCCCCGCGGCGCGTCAATCGCAAGCCTCGGGCTGAACTCCCCAGCCCGCGACGGCCGATAATTCAACGACGCGACATCCCCCGCCCCGAGTACCCCCCATGCCCCCGCGGACCCCCCGAGCGCTGCTCGCCGGCCTGGCGCTGCTCCTCGGCGGTTCCGGAGGCACCGGTTGCGGCAAGCCGGCGTCGGCCAAGCCGGCGACCGTCCGCGGGCAGGTCTTGTTGCAGTCGCGCCCGCTGATCGGTGGTGTGGTGGTGTTCGCGCCCAACCGCGACCGCGGCAACGCCGGCAAGACGGTTCTCGCGAAGATCGACGAGCAGGGGCACTACGAGTTGGCCCGCGACGGCGACCAGGCGGTCACGCCCGGCTGGTACCGCGTGGCGATTGCCGAGCCGGCCGACTTGAACCTCGAAGCGAGCGGCTACCCGCGCTTCCCCGCCGCGCTGCGCCGCCCGGACCTGTCGGGCGTGGAGCGCGAAGTCGCCCCCGGCCGCGACAACGTCATCGACCTGCACATCGTCGTGGGGCAGTAAGGCGGTTGGCCGGGCATCAGCGGACGGGATGCCCTGACGCGAATTCTTTGGAGGGGCATCCCCTTGTGGGTGCCCGGCCTGCGCCCCAAGTGGCGGTAGCGGACGGCCCCACCCTGCTCGATTGGTGTCACCGCAGGGCACCCACAAGGGGATGCCCCTACAAAACCCCTCTGAAACCTACCGTGCCACGGTCGAGACTTCCGCGT
>JANXTD010000057.1 GCA_025352585.1 Fimbriiglobus sp. | reverse complement strand
AGTCGGTCGAATTGCTCAGTCACGGCGTCCACTTGGTGCTACTCGACGCCATCGCGCCGGGTCGGCTGGACCCGCACGGTATGCACTCGCTCATCTGGGAAGAACTGACCGGTGAACTCCTGCCGCCCCCGACTAAGCCCCTTGGCGTCGTCTCTTACGAGGCGACCGACCTTGTCAGCGCGTATGTTCAGGAACTCGCGCCGGGGGACGCCATCGGCGAGACGCCGCTGTTCCTTGCCGAAGGCGGCTGCATCCGACTGCCGGCGGAGGAGACCTACATGGCCGCATTCGACGGGATGGCCTACGATTTCCGCGATACCCTCAACGCCCCGGCATGACCCCGATCCGCGACCGGCTCGAGGCCCACGCCCGCGGCCTCGGCTTCACGCTCTTCGGCGTCGCCCCGGCGGCCGACGCCGACGGCTTCGACCGCTACGAGGCGTGGCTCGACGCGGGCTACGCCGGCGAGATGGGCTACCTCCACGACTACCGCGAGCACCGGCGTCACCCGGCGCGCGTGCTGGGGCCGGTCAAGACCGTCGTGATGCTCGGCTTCGAGTACGGCCCGCCGTCGCCGCAAAGCCACGCCGGCAAGGTCGCCGCCTACGCGCAGCACGCCGACTACCACCGCGTCGTCTGGGACAAGCTCAACGCGCTGCGGGACTGGCTTGCGGCCGAAGTGCCCGGCACGCGGTCGCACGGGACTTGCGACTCGGCCCCGCTGTTGGAGCGCGACTTCGCCCGCCGCGCGGGGCTGGGCTGGGTCGGCAAGAACACGATGCTGCTGAACGCCTCGCGCGGCTCGATGTTCTTCCTCGCCGGCTTCCTCACGTCGCTGGAGTTACCGCCCGACCCGCCGCAAGCGGCGGGCCACTGCGGCACCTGCACGGCGTGCCTCGACGCCTGCCCGACGGACGCCTTCCCGTCGCCGGGGGTGCTGGACGCGACGAAGTGCGTGAGCTACTTGACGATCGAGTTGCGCGGGCCGATCCCGCTCGAATTGCGCGAGGCGGTCGGCGACCGGCTGTTCGGCTGCGACGACTGCCAGACGGTCTGCCCGTGGAACCGCTTCGCGTCGGCGAACCCCGGCTTTCCGCCGCGCCCGGACTTGCTGGCGCTCGACCCCGTCGAGTTACTGACGCTGACGCGGGAAGACTTCGCGAGCCGCTTCGCCGGCACGCCGCTACTGCGGGCGCGGCGGTCAGGGCTGTTGCGGAACGCCTGCGTCGTACTCGGGAACACGGCCGGGGCGGAGGCGTTGCCGGCGTTGCGCGGGGCGTGCGGCGACGCGGACGGCGTCGTCGCTGAGGTGGCGCGGTGGGCGGTGGGGCGGATCGAGGCGCGTTAGCCCCGGTTGCGCAGGCGGCGCTGCGGATCGACCTCGAGCGCGCCGAACGCTTGCTCGTGGCGCGAGACGATCTGCTTGAGCGAGTCAAGCAGCCGCTTGGCGACGTACGGGTTCATCACCAGGCGGTGCGTCAACTGGATCGGCTCCATGCCGCCGGGGGTCAGAATCCCCGTGTGCAGGCCCACGTCCATAACCACTTCCTCGGTGCTGCTACTCAGGCTGAGCCGCACGAAGTTGGCGTAGAGCGTCTCCATCTTCGAGACGTCGACCTGGACCTGCACGGAGTTCGCTTGGGCGGCGGGGTTGATCGCCACGTCGGGGGTTTTCGCGTCGTCGGCCATGACCTGGCTCCGGGTTGGTTGGGGGGGCGAGCACCGTAGCCGCCCAGCGGGCGGGGATGCCGGCGATTGTACGGCCGCCACGCCCGTCGCCCACGCCACTTACTTCGCGACCGGCTTCGCCACGCCGGCGGAGGTGCGGGCGGCGCGAATGCGGTCGAGCAGGTTCTGCTTCGCCACGTCGGTCGGGCCGACCGGCGCACTCGGGGCCTTCGGCGCGGCCGCAGCGGACGGCTCCGCGGGCGCGGCGTCGGAGTCGTCGCCCAGGCCGATCGACTCTTGCAGCGGCTCGTTGTACATCGCGCGGAACTCGTTGATGCGCACCAGCTTCTCGAGCTTGATCATGGCGATCGTCTCGAAGGGGATGAAGAAGCCGCGGCCCTCGTCGTTCGACCCCGCTTCGCGGCCGCGCACGACGACGTAGTTCTTCTCGACGCGCACGACCATGTCGAGGTTGACCGACACGCCGATCGTCAACACGAAGACGATCTTGGGGTGGTCGAGTTCCGGCACGCGCTTGATGAGGTCGAGGACTTCTTCACGGATCATGAGGCACGGCTTTCGGGAAGCGGGCGGGTCGGGCTGTCGGCGGAAGCGAGCGTGAGGCGTGTCGGCGGCCGGCGGTAGCGGCGGTAGGCGGCGACTTGCAGCCAGGCCGCCGCCGCGCCGCCGACGCCACAAACGGCGCGCCAGTCGAGCGTCGCCAGGAGCGTTAGCCAGCGGGCCAGCCAGGCGGGGGCGTCCGGCGTCGCCAGGTCGGCGGCCGCACTCGCCGTGAGGGCGAGCGTCGCCGTGGCCAGCAGCACGCCGGCGAGGACGCCGAGCGGGCCGCGCGCCGCGACCAGCGGGTCGGGCTTGTCGCTCGTCAGGCGCAGCCGGTCGCGGGTGCGGTGCAGCAGTTTCGTGAACAGGTCGTCGGCCGCCTCGGCGTCGCGGAAGCTCAGCGTCGCGTCCCCGGTCGCGCGGGCCAGGACGATCGTCAAGTCGTCGAGGTGGAGGTCGGCGCGAAGAATGTCGGTGAGGTTGACGCACTCCGCGGCGTCGCCGAGGAGGCGTTCGAGGTCGGCCCCGGCCTCGACGGCCAGGCGGACGCCGTCGGTGGCGTGGCCCGCCGGCAGGAGGTAGAGCCGGGCGGGGGTCATCACGAGCAGGGCGTGCGAGGCGACGGCCGACGCGGACCAGACGCGCCGGCCTTGCAGGCCGGGCAGCGTGGTGTCGGAGAGGGCGCGGGCGGTCAGCGAAGTCATGGCGGTTCGTAGGACCGAAACGCCGGGCGGTCAAACCGTCAGTCGTGCCGGAAGTCCTCGACGAGCCAGCCGGCCCCGGCGGGGGCGACGGTCACCGTAAACTTGCGGCGCTCGGTGCCCGGCCCGGTCAACTCGCCGGCGAGCGTGAGGTTGGCCCCGGCCTTGGTCGCCGCGCCGTAAGTCACCGACGTGAACGACTCGCGGAAGCCGCCGAGCTTGAGGCTAAGGAGGCCGCGGTTGTAGCCGAGCTTGGCGTCATCGTCGTCGAGCGGCGGCGCGAGCCGCTTCAGTGCGGCCGGGGCGAGCAGACTCACGGCGAGCGGTGTTTGCTTGGTGAGCAGCGTATCGACGAAGGCGACGGCGGTGAACTTCGGCGCAGTGTCGGTCGAGAGGTCAACCGCAGGCCGCGCCGGCGAGGCGTGGAGCCACGCGACGAGCGGCTCGGCCGCTCCGGGCGGCGTCACGAGTTTGCAGTAGGTGGAAGTCTGCGGGTTGAATGCCCCCATCGAGATGCCGAAGACGAGTGTCGAATTCGCGTCGAGCGGGTACGCCGCGCGATTTTGGATGTCAGTGTGGAAGCTCCCGAGCCAGTTGCCGACGGCCCAATCGGAGCCGCTGCCCGCTGGTGCGAGGACGGCCTTGAACTCCGGCGTGAGCATCGCCGGCGTCAGCTTACGGTCCCGAAGCGCCGCCAAAAACGTCTCGCCGGACTTCGCAGGGTCGGGCGGCGTGGGCGTCGGACCCCCGCCGGGGGCGACGGTCAGCGGCTTGGCCGTAGCTGTCGTCGGGGTCGTGACCGGGGCGGCGGGCTTGTTACACGCGGGGGCGAGGCCGACGCAAAGCGCGACCGCGAGCCGAACGAACTTCATCGGGGGAACCCTTTCCTGGGGGCACGGAGTAACGCGGAGAGGATTTACGGCCATTCGTCGCTAGGGGGCGGGAACAAGTCCGCGAGGCGGCAACTGAACCCCGGGAATTCGGGTTCCGCCGTCAAAACGGCGTCCCCCTCAAACAGTTCGACCGACTTACCCTTCCGATGGACCAAGACGGCCCGGTCCTCCGGTTGCACGACCCACACGACCGACACCCCGGCGGTTTGGTACTGCCTGACGCGCTTGTGGAGTTGCGTCATCCGGTCACTCGGCGACGCGACCTCGGCGATCAGTAGAGGCGTCCGCTTGCCGTAGCCCGACAGGACGACCCCCTTCATCTCTTGCTTGAACACGGCCACGTCTGGCCCCCGGACGGTGTTCGGGGCGACGACGAAGCCGGAGTCGTTCGTGCGGGCATACCCCGGCGGGTGCGCCAAGAAGTATACGAAGAAGTGCCCGGCGATCAGGTAGCAGATGGTGCCGTGTCCGTCGGCCGCTGACGGCATGTCGATAACCTCCCCATCGACGAGTTCGGTGCGTAACTCGGCGTTCTCGGGGCGCTCGCCCCAGGCGAGGTACTCAGCCACCGTCATTTTCCGCGTTTGCGTCGTGATTGCTGACATGCGTCCGCCCCAGTTGGGTCACATCGAGAGTTTCGAGACGAGCCGCGGTATCAGCACCAAGAGCAAGCCCGCGGTAGCCCACGGCCGGGGGCTGTGAAGAATGCCGAGACGCGGCACGAGAAGCCCAGCAACTCGGGTCCGGCCGTCAGGGTTGCTTCGCCTTCGTGGTATTCTACCGCACAACTCTTACGGTACACCATCACCGCGCGGTCTTCGGTCTGAACGTGCCAGACAACCGGGACACCTGCGGCGTGGTACTTCATGACTCGCTTCTGCAACTGGGCCGGCCGGTCCCACGGCGACACGATATCCACGCAGATCGCCGGCGTCTCCGCCCCCCAGCCGCCGGGTCCGGTAGACTCTTCGTAAGCCCACGGGTACACGGCCACATCGACACTCAGAACTGTATCTCCCGCTAGCACCACCCCGGAGCCGATTGTGGCGTAGCCGGGCGTGTGCTGGTCAAAATGCTGACCCAGCTTGAAGGCGATCAGTCCATTAGCCAAGCCGTGCATCCTGAAGTGAGGCAAAAGCGGTACGATGACGCCGTCGATCAGCTCGTCACGGGAGTCAGGACTTTCGGAGTTTAGGCCCCACTCGGCGTACTCGGCGACGGTCATCGGTCCGCCCCTCCCAGAGTCACTTCGAGAGTTCGACCACCAGTTGCGCCGCCTCGGTCAGGCCGGCGGCGGGGCGGATCATCGGCAGCTCGGCCTGCACGCCCTTCAGGATCTCCCGCGCCTTCGCCGAGTTCGTGCCCTCCAGGCGGACCACCACCGGCACCTTGAAGCCGACTTCGCGGCCGGCCTTCACCAGCGCGTCGGCGATCAGGTCGCACTTGGCGATGCCGCCGAAGATGTTGACGAGAATCCCCTTCACCTTCGGGTCCGAGAGGATGATGCGGAACGCCTCGATGGCGGCTTCGGCCGTCACGCCGCCGCCCACGTCGAGGAAGTTGGCCGGCTGGATGCCGAACGCCTTGCCGTGGTAGTTGATGATGTCCATCGTCGCCATCGCCAGGCCCGCGCCGTTGACCAGGCAGCCGATCGTGCCGTCGAGCTGGATGTAGTTGAGGTTGGCCTGGCTCGCGCGGATCTCGACGGGGTTCTCCTCGGCCAGGTCTCGCAAGAGTTGGATGTCTTTGTGGCGGAACATGGCGTTGTCGTCGAAGTCGATCTTGGCGTCGAGCACGACCACGTCGCCGGACTTCGTCACCGCCAGCGGGTTGACCTCGACGATGCTGGCGTCCTTGGCGAAGTAAACCTTGCTAATCGCCATCATG